>JAITOL010000015.1 GCA_031289955.1 Synergistaceae bacterium | reverse complement strand
CAGGGCGACTTCGGGGTCGTGCGTGACCACTATTATCGTGCTGCCGTCGTTGTGCAGCCTGCGGAATATATCCATGACCATCTCCTCGTTCGCTTCGTCGAGGTTTCCTGTGGGTTCGTCGGCTAAAATAAGCCTCGGATAGTTTATAAGGGCGCGCGCTATGCAGACCCTCTGCTGTTCGCCTCCCGAGAGCTGGCGGGGGAGGTGAGTGGCCCTGTCCTTCAGGCCGACGCGCTCCAGGGCGGACAGCGCCTCTTTCTCGTCGATCATGCTGTGATAATACTGTGCGACCATGACGTTTTCGAGAGCGGAGAGATAACTTATGAGATGAAACTGCTGAAATATGAGGCCGATCTTGTCGCGGCGTATCTCGGTCAGCTGGGCGGGGGAGAGAGCCGAGATATCGCGGCCGTCGAGAGTTGCCGTGCCGTCCGTGGGGCGATCCATGCAGCCGATTATATTCATCATCGTGGTCTTGCCGGAACCGGACGGGCCCATTATCGCCACCCATTCCCCCTCCTCGACGGAGAAGTTGACCTCGTAAAGCGCCTTTACCGAGCCATATATCTTGGAAATTTTATTCAATTCAAGTATGTTCATTTATAATTCCTCCTCATTCCCCGCGCAGCACGAGCGCCGGATCCACTAAAACGGCGCGCCGAACCGGCAAAAGACATGCCGCCATGGTTACGATGACAGAGACCAGCAGCGAACAGATCGGCAGATACCAGTCCATCGAAACTGTGCGTCCGAAAACGTTGAGACTTACTGCCTGAGCGAAGAGATATCCCAGGACAGCCCCCAATGCCCCTCCCGCGATCCCGAGTATCGCGCCCTCGCCCATAAATTCCGCCGCAATCCTGTCATTGCTCGCGCCGAGCGCTTTTTTGAGACCGATTTCCTTTCTGCGCTCCATAACGACCGTCATCATGGTGGTCGCGACGCAGATCATGGTGAGAACGAGGGTGACGGCGGACACGAGATACACGAGCGACTGAAGCTTTGTCAGCACGGTCGTCTCCGACTGGGTCACCCGTTTGACGAGGCTGGGCGAAATTGACGGAACTTCATTTTTTATGGCGGAGACCAGCGAAGTCAGCTCGTCTTCGCCGAGAGCGGCGCTCACTTCGACGAGGTCGGCCTGACCGGAGTCTCCGGCCAGTTCCCATAATGTATCGATCGGCATGAAGATGAATCCGTCCTCAACGCTTCCCGTATTCAGTATTCCAGATACGGAGAAGTCCCTTGAAAAACGCGTTCCGTCGACCGATGTTCCGGTCACGGTCAGGACGGCGCCGGGAGCGAATTTCGTGAACTCAGCTATATCATAACCGATCAGAACCTCGTTTGCGCCTGCCGGATAACCTCCGGAAACATTCCAGTAAGGGCTCGTCTTCGATGCCTCATTCAGGTCGACGCCGACAGCGGTATAGCCCTGCATGTTTATGCGCACCGTTTCGTAGCGATATGGCGTCATGCCGATGAGCGACGAGGAGGGGATGATATCAGCCGCCCGTTTTGCCTCCGCCACATCGAGCCTGGCGCCCTCCGCCGGCACAAATATCATATTGGCGCCGTAGCCGCGGAACTCGCGCCTCATCTGCCGGGGTATGTCGCGGCTTATGGATATCATGCCGACCAGAACCGCCGCTCCGATGGCCACGGCCAACAGCGCCACGGTCATTCTCGATTTACGGCGGATCAGGGATGATAGGAGCATCTTGAAAAACATTCCGCGTTTTGTCATTTCATACCCGCCTATCCGTGCAGCACTTCGGCCGGTCGCAGCGACAGGCAGAGTTTTATGGCGGGCAAACTGCCCAGAATGGTCACCATGAGAACGAGCAGAGCCACGAGCGGCGGCACGAGGCCTTTTGCCGCTATTGACGAACCGAATACCGTATGGCCGATTATCTGGGCGAAACCCCTGCCCGCGAAATATCCGAGCGTGCCGCCAGCCAGGGACGTTATCATCGTCTCGCATATTATGAGGACGGACACTGCGGAGGATGACGCTCCGATCGCTTCGAGGAGGCCTAGTTCAGCGCTGCGCTCGATGACGCTCTGCGTCACGAGGTTTGATATCGCGAGAGCCGAACTGGCCAGGCTCAACGCTGTAAGCAGCACCATCAGGAGCTGGGTTTTATTGAGGATCGCGCCCTCGCTTTCAGCCACCTGGAGGATGGGCTTGGCGCGGGAATTAGCGATGACTTCCTCTATCTGATACGCGATGGAGCTGATATAAGCGGTGCAATACCACGTATCCCATTCGTGACGCGACAGACTGTTTGGGTCTCGCGCCGCGCGTCTTGCCAGTTCGTTTTCGGGGGTTGTGAGGGCGCTTACGTCAACCCGGCTCACAAGACCGCGTTCGTCCGCGATTTCTTGAGCGAACGCCAGAGGAACGAACATGACGTCGTCCTCGCCTCCGCCGCTGTGAAATACTCCGGCGATATATAATTCGCCCGATTCTTTGGCCGATATGGAAATTTTATCTCCGGCGCCGACGCCGAGCTTCGACGCGAGATTCGCGCCTATCATAGCCTCATATCCGCGGACGCCGGGCTCGTCGCCTGCCCAGGCGCCTTCGATTTCCCACCACGATTTCATTTTAGCCATCCCCGTGTTGACGGCTTCTCCAGTTGGGGCCGCAAAGTGCTTGTCGAACCACGTTCCGCAAAGAGGTATCGCCAAATCGCCCGGCAATTCCGGCGCCGAAGCCTTCGTATCGAGATACGGCGCGAAATCGACGATGTTGAACGCCCAGAATATCGTCTTCAATTTTGGTATTTCGCCCTCGTCGAGATACTTTCCGGTTGAGGCGCCCTCATCGGAGACGCCATAAAGATCCCGCGCCAGCGACGCCCCCCGGGGCACGATCGTCAGGTTCGCCCCGTACGCTTTGAGCTCCTGATTGACCTTGTCCCCGACATCCAGCATAACGTTGAGCATGGCGGTGGCGAGTGAAGCCCCGAGAGCCATCGTGAGAGCTATGATCAAAGCGCGGCTTTTCTGACGGCTTAAAGCCCCTTTCAACATACGAAAAAACATATCTCAATATATCCCCCTCGCTCAGAATCGACGCGCTTCGGCGGCTAAATCGGCGGTCTTGATGGTCATGTTTCCGCCCGTTATGCCGAACTTCAGCGGAACAGGGTTACATCCGCCAGGAAGCCCGATAGTGGCTTTGTTCATAACCACGTCGCAGAGAATGCAGACCACCTGTCCCTTGCGTTCGTAATATCCTGTCGGCCCGCAGACGTCACAGGCGTCCAGGCCGACTCCGTAGGACGTTTCGTTTTTCTTTATGACTATGTAGCGAACGGAGACCTCGGACGATCCGACGCCCGCTTTATATACAAAACGATGCAGGGTTCCGTCGTTCACGGTATCGAGCGGAATCACTATCTCGTCTCCTGTGGCCGCGATCTCCAGCGGCGGGGAGAGCTCGATTTTTTTATTGCTGTAGGTGACGCCGACGGTCACTGTGAGAAGCGATAGGACGACCCCCAATATCGTGGACGCGCAAAATCGCGTTATTCTGCGCGACAGGAAACGCGCTTTTCTAATCTCCGCCGGGTTGCCTCCATGAATGGGAGTTTTTTTAACGGATACAATAAGCGCTAAAACCAGCAGTGATGAGAGCGCTAAAATCAGATACGTGAAAAAGTTTTCGTGAGACAGAGCCCAAATGACGCGACTGGTCAACCACCTGTAGCGCGGTATCATATTTCTTCCAAGCAGTATCTGGACGGTCGTCAAGATCCCTTTTGCCGCCATGATGAGAGATGAGACCGCGCATGCCGGAGCAAGTTTCTTTGTCCCCAAAGACAGTGACGCCTTGAAGAGGGCGTATCCCGATAAACCGGAGAGCAGGAGGCCCGAAGAATATCCGACGACCTTGAACATAAATTCTGTATTGAAAACGTTATCCATTCCCACCGCGAATTCATATGGATAAAGCAGCAGATCCGGAGCGGCGTACGCGATCCATCCCGCCATGACGCACATCGCGGCGGCATTTTTGAGGGCTCGTCCTACCTTGAAATTGAGCATAGCGGAAAGACAGCAGAAAACGACTGTCAAACCGGAGATCAGGGACAGGATTATCGCGCCCAGATCATAGTATTCCCGGACAGCGAAACCGGTATTGCGTTTTAGCGCGGCATAGATAACCGCGGCGGCAATACCGATCCAGAAACCCAGTTTTGGAAATTTTTTCCAGTTTTGCGCGTCAAGCCGGTACAAGAAGGCCATTAGCAAAGCGATTGGCATCGCCGTATAAAATGTATTGTTCGTCACTTTTATCAAATATTCAAGCATATTGTCTCTCCTGAAAAATCGCGGTTTTTAACCAAATAGCTTACGCCGCTTAAAAATATTTTCTTTGCGCGCCTAATATGGCGCGCAAAGAAAAACGAACTGTGGTGAATTGTGGGATTTTGGGAGGAATGGGCGCTTTGTTGATT
>JAITOL010000171.1 GCA_031289955.1 Synergistaceae bacterium | reverse complement strand
CCGACGACAAAAAGTTCGACATAGTGGAACGAGTGAAGGAGTCGGCGATAAAGAACATGGAGACGATAACGGTCGACGGAGTCCGCATAATCTACAAAAACGGCTGGGGTCTGCTCCGCGTCTCGAACACACAGCCGATACTGGTCGCGCGGGCGGAAGGCACTACAAAACCAGCCTTAGAAGAAATCTCAGCCGACATGAAGCTCCGCGTAAAAGAAGCCGGAGGCCCGGATTTCGACTGGGAGTATTGAGGCGGGAAAAGACAAAAATACAAAGAGCCTAACGGGGCCGCGTAAAAACGGCCCCGTTGCAATATGTAAAGCGATGACGGCTTCACTCCCTACACCGTCAACGCCGCGTAGATGAGCAGCGCGCAAAACACGAACGCGGCGGCGTCGATCGCGCCGAAGCCGTAGGTTTTGTATCCACTGTCCCTCGTTCTCAGGTTGAACCCGCGCAGTTCGGCCGATATCGCGCCGGTCTCTATTCTCCTGACGGACGAAATGAGAAGGGGCACGCACAGGGGCAGCAGCAGCCTCACTTTTTTTATGAAGCTCCTTGTGTCGAACTCGACGCCCCGGGCCGTCTGCGCCTCCATTATCCCTATCATCTCGTCCGAGAATAGCGGGATGAAACGTATCGCGGTCGTCAACACGAACGTATATTTGTACGGTATATGCAGAAACTTGACGAGAGCGTTCGACAGGTCGCTCATTCTCGTTATGGAGAGCATCAGCGTCAGCGGCATCGCGGCGGCTATCATCCTCATCGCGAAAAGCAGCGAGAACGATATGCCCTCGTCGGTGATATAAAACCCCTTGGGAAGAGTCAGGAGGACATTGCCCTGACGCACGAAAAAAACCTGCATCACAAACAGTATGAAAGCTAACTTCAAGAGCGATAAAAACACCCTGGCCGAACGGTCGAACACGCCGGCCATCGCGGCGAGGCACAGATTGCAGACGATGACTCCCCCCACGAGCATGTGGTCTTTCGTCATGAAACACGCGGCGCACAGCACGAAAGCGAGCGCGAGCTTCGTCATCGGGTTCAGCCTGTGCGGTACGGAGTCTCCGCTCACATAATCGAGAAATCCCCTCACGATGCCGCCGCCCTTCTCATGCCGGAGCAATCGCGCGACCGCTCGACCGCAGCCACCATGTCGTCTATCGTAAACGCGCTCCCGAACGCCGCCCCCAGGTCGCCTATCCTCATGGCAAGCGACGGGATCTGAGCCGGCAGAAGCGAAGACGACTCCATCACGGCGCGGTCCCGCATTATCTCGCGCACCGGCCCGTCGCCAACGATATGCCCTCCGCTCAGCACAAGCGCGCGTTTCGCGAAATCCCCCACGACCTCCATGTCGTGCGACACCATCAGAATCGTTGTTCCCTCCTCGTTGAGACGGGATATTATGTCCATTATCGTCACACACTCGCGGTAATCGAGCCCCGTCGTTGGCTCGTCCAGAATGAGCAGGCCCGGTTTCGGGGCCAGCACCGACGCGAGCGCCACTTTCTGCCGCTCGCCCCTGCTGAGCCCAAACGGATCGCGCGTGCCATCGAGGCCGAACATTTCGAGCATCATATCGCACCGTTTGAGACGCGTCGCTTTGTCAAAACCCGTGTTCTCCAGCCCCAGCATTATCTCGCCGCGAACTGTGCCGCTGCATAGCTGCCTGTCCGGATTCTGGAAGAGAAAACCGACCAGAGCCGCGAGCGAGCTCGTTTTGACGTGCTTCGTGTTGTGACCCCCGACCATCACCCGTCCGGACATCGGTTTGAGCAGGCCGTTGCCGAGGCGGCAGAGCGTGGACTTGCCGGCGCCGTTCTCCCCCATGAGCGCGGTGAACTCGCCTTCGACCATCTCGAACGACACGTCCGCCATGACGTCCTCTCCCCTGTAACCGAAACACACATTCTCAAAACGCAGCATCGGCCGCCACTTCCCTCATCATGGTCTCGGCTTCGGCCAGATCTATCGGCGTGTTTCCCCTATACAGCCCCGCTTCGCGCAGCCGCCGCGACAGAGCGGCGACCCTCGGAATGTTCACTCCGGCCTCCTCCAGCCGCTCGCCGTGGCTCAACACCTCGCGAACCGGCCCTTCCAGTATTATCCGCCCCGCTTCCATCACGGCCATCCTGCGGGCGAACTCGCAGAGCATCATTATCTTCTGTTCGACGATCACAACGGTCACGCCGTACGTATGGTTGAGCTCCCTCAGCGTCTCGAATACCCTGCGGCTCGACTGCGGGTCGAGCTCGCCGGTCGGCTCGTCGAGCACTATCACCTCGGGGCGCAGCGCCGTTATGGAGGCGATGGCGACCTTCTGTTTCTGCCCTCCGCTCAGGCTCGCTATGGTCCTGCAGCGCAGGTCGGATATTCCGGAGGACGACAGGGCGTATTCGATCCGCTCCTCTATTTCTTCGCGGGGAATCCCGAAATTTTCGAGGCCGAACAATATCTCATCCTCCACCACGGAGGCCAGCAGCTGCCCTTCGACATCCTGAAACACGCTCCCGACATGCCGCGCGATCGCTTCCGGAGACGACTGAACCGTGTCGAGACCGCCAATTTCGACAGAGCCGTAAAAGTCTCCCTTGTAGTGGTGAGGTATCACGCCCGACATCGCGTAAGTGAGCGTCGACTTCCCGGCGCCGCTCGGGCCTATTATCCCCAGGAAGTCGCCGCTTTCCACATCGAGCGTTATGTCGCGCAGCGCCGGATCCTCGGAGTCGCCGTACCTAAATTCGAGATTTTTTATGCTTATCATATATCCTCCGTATCCCCCGGACTTTTATTATTTTTTGAGCGCCATCTTGAGCGGCACGCAGAGCGCCTGGACTATTATCGCGTTTATGAGGGCCGTCCCGAATATGATGGCCATGAAGATGGCGAGCGGAGTCGGCGTTATCTCAAACCCGGAATAGTACATGAGATACATAACGCCGATAAACGTAAACCCGCTCGACAGTGTCGACAGAAACGTGCAGACTACCGGCTGCGCCGATATTTTGCCGATCTTCATCGGGACGCGCGACAACAGCGACATGACCGAGGCCCCGACGAGCTCGCTCACGAAGTTGATATACGGCTGGCCTGGGAAAAACTGACAGATGACGCCCGATAGCAGACCGATTATAGCCGCTTCGTGAAATTTCGGTCTGATCAGGAGAATGATCAAACAGTACATCGCGATTATGAAATTCGGCTTCATGCCGAAATTGATGACCGATCCCACAAAAATTTTGAGAACGGCGCCAGCCGCCAGCAGAATTCCTATCAGGAGCATGTCCCCCACTCCCAGGCCCTTGCGTTCCACAGATACCACTTCGCGTTTTTCCGTTGCCTTTTCATTTTCCATTTCCTTCACTCCTCATTCAATAAAATATGATATACGATTTTTGCCTATTTATAAATAAAAGCGAGGAACCGCATTACACGGCCCCCCGCTAATTTAATAAAAAAGGCCCGGAAACTATATAGTCCGGGTCTCTTCTGTAATCATGATCGCACAGCGAGATTCCCGGTGGTTTAAACGCGCCACCACCAGAAATTATTTTTGCCGCTCTGTTTCGCCATACCGTCAAAACGTCGCATATCAATCTCCCCGCCGGTTCATATTTCCAATGCGGTAGTTTATATCATACTTATGTAAGTTACGCAAGTAGGTGAGGGAAACCTCAAACCGCAGGCAAATCTTGTGGCTCCGCCCCAAACCCCGCCAGGGGACTTATCCCCTGGAACCCCATTAATATTTTTTCTTACACCCCAAGGGTGAAAGAAAATTATAACGGGGGTTCGGGGGATTGTTCCCCCGGCGGGTTTTGGGGCGGAGCCACGATTTTGAACCTGTGGTTTCAGGTCAATTTGGACTGTAATAGCAAGCCGAAAGAGCGCGCGCTTCAGACGCGGAGGGATAGGCAGCCTTCAGGCTATGGAGGCGATAAAATACATCGTGGTCATGGGAGAACTTCTCACCG
>JAITOL010000127.1 GCA_031289955.1 Synergistaceae bacterium | reverse complement strand
AAGGAGGAATTGAACGGATGCTTTACCATGAGAGGGAAGAAATAACCCGCGCACAGGCACATCAGCATCAGGATTATCTCGGCCGTGACCATGACAAAGCATACCTTGCCCCTGAGCATAAAAAACATGTAAGAAAAGTCACCATCATGGCCATCGAGACCGCCAGAACTCCGCACCCCGCCATCAGGTTGAAGATTCTTGTCTCGAAAGGCATCTCCTCGGATAGAATGTACTTATTTACCCAGTGAGACAGTCTCCTACGCATTGCGAAATTATAACATCTGCCCGCGTAAAATCACCTATATCAACGCTCAAAAAACAGTTCACCACCAACAAAAGTAAGCAGAACCTTCGACCGCGAGTCGAGCGGGTCTCCGTCCCACACAGCTATGTCGGCGTCCTTGCCCGGTTCGATGGAACCGACGCGGTCCTGAATGTTGAGGTGTTCGGCAGCGTAGATCGTGACGGCCTTCAGCGCCTCCTCCGGCGGAAGCCCCGCGCGGACGGCCAGCGACGCGCAGACGCTCAGATGCTCTATGGGAACCACCGGATGGTCGGTTATTATGCAGAAATGCACTCCTGCCTTCCAGAGTTTCACCGGCGTGTCCCACGTCTTGTTTCTGAGTTCGAGCTTCGGTTTGCTCGTGAGCGACGGCCCCACGGACACGCGAGCGCCATGGGCGGCCAGCCAGTCCGCTATGAGGTGCCCCTCTGTGCAGTGCTCTATCGTATACCCCACGCCGAACTCCTCGGCGACGCGGACGGCGGTTTGTATATCGTCGGAGCGGTGACAGTGAACGCTGAAGGGTATCAGCCCGTCCAGCACCATGACGATGGCCTCCATGCCGAGATCGCGCTCCGCCGCCTCGTTTTTCCTGATGAACGCCAGATGCTTGTTGGCGTAGTTCTGAGCCCTCACAAAGGCGTCGCGCATCAGAAACGCCGAGCCCATGCGGGTGTTGGGCAGCTTGTTCTTTGGCGTATACACCCGAACGGGGTTTTCGCCCAGTGCCGCCTTCATCGTGGATGGCGCGCGGACGATCATTTTCTCGATAACATCGGGCTTCGTCTTGACGATAGCGCCCTGCCCGCCGATGACGTTTCCGCTCCCTGGAAGCGACTGCACGCACGTGACCCCTCCGGCTAGCGCCTCGCGAAACGCGACGTCGTCCGGATAAAGCGCGTCCAGCACCCTAAGCTGCGGGGCGACGGGATCGACCATGTCGTTTGTGTCGTCCATATCTTCTGGGAAACCTTCATTGCAAAGCCCCATATGCACGTGCGCGTCTATCAGACCCGGCGTCACAGTGAGCCCTTCGAGGTTTATCGTCTCCGCCCCGTCGGGCGCGGCGATATCTTCCCCGACGCCCGCGATCTTATGTCCCTCTATTATTATTGAAGCCGATCCGAAAACTTTCCCAGTCCCGTCGAACACGTAAGCCCCTTTGAGAAATTTCACGCTCCTGTCGTTCATTAGTCCACACCTCCAAGAATTTCCTCAAGCGACATGCCGGTTATATCCTCTATCTTCTTTTGAACGAGCATCGCGTCGGACAACCTGCGCCGGGCGTTATCCATCGCTTCGCTTCCCCGGGGGAACCTCTCCTCCATTCGGGCGAGGCGGTCTTCGAGCGTCAGAGTGTCCGTGCCGTCCGTGATTTTATCGGCCAGGTACAACACCTCGACTTCGCCGGTCTTTCCACGAACGGGCAGATCCTTGTGCGAGGCCGTTATCC
This sequence comes from Synergistaceae bacterium, assembly GCA_031289955.1. Classification (GTDB taxonomy): domain Bacteria; phylum Synergistota; class Synergistia; order Synergistales; family Synergistaceae; genus JAIRKI01. The sequence continues at coordinate 5,061 of JAITOL010000127.1, read as the reverse complement.
CCGCGACTTTGGAGTATCCTCTCCCGCGAAGCCATCGCGCTCCTCTGATCTCGTGATCCTTCTGCCCCTTCGCGATATCGTGCAGCAACGCCGCCGCGCGCAACAGGCGAAAGTTGATCTTCACCCCGGCCGCGGACAGGGCATCCGCGATCAGCATAGCACAATCGGCCACGACTCGCGAGTGGCGCGCGACGCGCGGGGGAGCCCCGGCAATCATAAGCAACTCGGCGCACTCGTCGTCGTCCGGATAAAACTCGTTTTTCGCGTAATCGAGCAGATGACGATAATCATCCGGGGTATCCATATCGAGAACGGACGCCCTGTCTCCCACCGGAACCTCGATGGACGTATGCGGATGTTCGAGAAAGAAACCCTGAAGACCACGCTCGCCGCGCCACGAGAGAATCGGCTCTATCATGGAGCGCGACACGAGCGGCGGGTGCGCTCGCTCGCCGTGAAACAGGGGGTAGACTACGTCTGGACGCGCGGCGGCGGCGCGAAAAGCCTCTTCGAGCGAGACATATGTGGACGGTTTGACGAGCGGGATGTCAACCGGCAGGATGAAAAACGCCTCGATATCGGGCGGCAGAGCGATTATGCCGGACGACACGCTGCTGAACATGCCGGACTTGTAGTCCGGGTTGTAAACCGGGCGGCACCCCAGTCGATGGGCTTCGCGGATTATAAGTTCCCTTTCATGCCCCGCGACGACGATGATCTCGCTTATTCCGGCGCGCCTCATCCGAGTCGCCGCCGTTTCGACGACGGAAACCCCGCCGATTTCAAGCATCGGTTTGAACTCGCCCATGCGTTTGGCGAGCCCTCCCGCCAGAATCACGCCGGCTATGCCGCAGCCTCGCTTCATCCCGACGCTAAAACCCGGACGAGTAAGCGCACTCGGGCCAGTGGCAGGGCGAGCAGTGTTCGCACAAACCGCCGACGCCCCACGACCTCACGTAAGGCGCGGGGTCCATCCCGGCGAATATAAACGGCAGCGCCCGGTCGAGCGCCGTGCGCTCATCGTGAACGACGCAGGCTGGAGCGCCGATCACAGCCACGTCGCGGCCGCCCCTAGGCGAATCCGCCCAAGAGAGCATCAGCATCGCCCCCGGTAGCGCAGGAACGCCCCGAAACGCCGCGCGTTTCGCGACGAGACCGATGCCTCCCGGCGTTCTGTCGTCGGCGTCGACGCTCATTCCGCCCGTGCAGACGACCACATCAGCGCCCTCCGATATAAAACCCCTTATCGCTTCGGCTATCAGCTCAGGATCGTCGGTCACGAATCGCTGTCCGATCAGCTGCCCGCCGAACGAGGCGAGCTTGCCCTCGAACTTGCCCCTGAAAGCGTCGGATATTTTTCCGGAAGCGATCTCATGGCCCGTAGTAACGAGCCCCGCGCGAAGCGGCAGAAACGGCTTCACGTCGATGCGGCCCGCTGCGGCGAGGGCCCGGTCGACCCGGTCGCGCGTCATCGACAGCGGAAGGATTCTGAAACCGGCCACAGGCTGACCGGCCCGCACGCTCCTGTGAGGGGCCATCGTCGCGAGCGCCCAGTCCGGATCCTCGTTCACCCTGTGAACCATGCCGGACTCGTAGCAGAGGAAACCGTCACAACCTGCCCTCAGCGTTATGCGCCCCTCCTCCGGAGGCGAGGCGACGCAGTTCTCGCCGCACAGCGCGCCGCAAAGAAAGCCGGCCGCGTCGTCCTCGTGCGTTTCGCCCTCGTCAAACTCCAATATCGACAGATGCTCGCGCCCCATATCCCGCAAAACAGGCAGATCGGCCTCCGTGATTATCTGTCCCTTTTTAAAACGCGCGCCCTTCGTGCCGGCGCTCGCGTCGATTTTCGTCAAGTCATGAGCCAGAGGGCGTCCGACGGCGTCCTCCAGAGAAATTTGCGTCATCTTCATTTTTTTCGTCTCCCCATTTTGCGCGAAACCAGCTTGTCAATGATGCTATCACAATAGCTTTTACCGTTCAAGCGAGGACGGCGCGGCAACCTTGCCTCGCAAAGACAGATTAGAGGCTTAAAACAGCGGAAATCTTTATTTTTTGAGAGGCATTACGTCTCGCGGTTTTATTCCGACTTCGATTATGTCCCCGGCGCGCAATTCGCTCGATTCCTCGCGCGTTATCTCCATGCGCACGCGCGAATATTCGCGCTCAGGGCTCGTTCCCTCCGGGATGAGGTTGACTATGGTGTGAAACACATCGTGCGTGACGCGCTCCACCCTGCATGAAAAGACATTATCCCCCGGTTTGCTCACCGGATGTACATAATGAGCCCTGACCCCTATAAAACCGGCGTCATCCGCGACCGTGCCGCCGCATTCGAGCTCGGCGTTCCAGTCGAGGGCGCGAACTTTGCGAGGCCCGACGCGCTCTATCCGAGAATAATTTTTGCAGCCAGTGAGCAGCGACGACGCGAGGGTGTCGGGAGAATCGAACAGATCCTGAACCGTCCTGACCGGCTCGTTGCGTCCGGAGTTCATTACGCAGACGCCGCGGCACATGCGGTACACCTCGTCCCTGTTATGGGATACGTAGAGCGCGACGCCCCCGAACTCCTCCAGTATGGAAGCGAGCTCCCCCTCCAACTGCCACCGCAGATAGCTGTCGAGCGCCGAAAGGGGCTCGTCGAGCATGATGAGCGACGGGGCGGCCGCCATTATTCTGGCCAGCGCGGTTCTCTGCTGCTGGCCGCCGGAGAGATCGGCCGGGTAACGTTTCTCCAGCCCCGAAAGATGGAACCTGCTTATCAGGGAGCGGTACAAATCTCCAGCGTCGCGCGCGGCCCGGCCCAGCACCGTCATTATGTTCCCTTCGACCGTCATATTGGGGAAGAGAGCGTAATTTTGAAACAACAGCCCCACCCCGCGAGACCGGGGCGGAAGGTTTATTCCGCGCGACGAGTCGAACAGAACGCGCCCGTTCGAGATTATGAGGCCCTCGTCGGGGCGAACGACGCCGGCTATGCACTTGAGCGTCATGCTCTTGCCGCATCCGGAAGCGCCCAAAAGCCCCATCACGCCGTCCGGCGACTCGAAATCGACGTCCAGGACGAACGATCCGAAATTTTTTCGGGCCCTCACATAAAGCGGCATGAAACCGTCACATCCCGTCCGCTTCCGGCGAGCGGCCCGCGCGCGGCGTCGATCTGTACCGCGTCTCGAACATGTTGACGGCGACGAGCACGACGAACGAAATAGCAAGGTTGATAAACACCCATCTGTACGCGAGCGAGTCGTTTCCCTCGCGCCAGAGCTGATACACGGTCGTGGATATTGTGGCGGTTCTGCCCGGGATGTAGCCGGTGACCATGGTCGTGGCCCCGTACTCGCCGAGCGCGCGGGCGAAGGCCAGCACAGCGCCGGCCAAAATCCCCTGCTTGCAGTTCGGCAGCGTTATCCTCCAGAAGATGAACGTGTCACTGAGGCCTAGCGTCTGCCCGGAATAGCGCAGAGTCTCGTCGAACGCCTCGAACGCGCCGCGCGCCGTTCGGTACATGAGCGGAAACGAGACTATCGTCACTGCGAATATCGCGGAGTACCACGTCATCGTCATTTTGAACCCGAAGACCGAAAGTATTCGCGAACCGACCGGCCCGAGCGGCCCTATCGCCTTCAGCAGGAAAAACCCGACGACCGTCGGAGGCAGAACCATCGGCAGAGTGAGGAAACAATCGAGCGCCCCTTTGACTGAGGGACGCGCGAAAGAAATATAATACGCCGCGAAAATCCCGACGAAAAATGTGATGATCGTCGAGATTCCCGCGACGCGCAGGGAATTATAAAGTGGGAACCAATCCATCAAATGGACGTCGTTCTATTGACGAACCCTTATTTGGGGATCGAAAATCCTATGCGCTCGAAGACCGCCGTCGCCTCTTTGCCCTTCAGAAACTCGACGAACCCGCCAGCTGCGGAGGCGTCACGCGCCCCCTTTAAAATGGCGGCAGGATATGTGATAGGGGCGTGCGATCCATCGGGCGCGCTCGCCACGATCTCCACCGCGTCGGACGTGGCGGCGTCGGTGCTGTAGACGACCCCGCAGTCGACCGCGCCGGAAGCGACCTGAGCCAGAACTTCCTTGACGTTGCTTGCGAAGCTTATCTTGCTTGCCGCGTTGAGCCCATCCCACAGGCCGAGCTTCTTGTATATCTGCTCCGAGTACTGCCCCACCGGGACGTCGGCGTTTCCGAGCGCAATGAGGGAGACCTTATCGGTTGCCGCGTTGCTGAAATCGGAGATGCCCTTAGCGGCGCCCTTGGGCGTAATGAGGACGACTTTGTTGGAGACTATGTTAAAACGCGTGTCCGCAAGCACAAAATCGAGTTTGTCCGTATTGACGGACGGGTCGGCGGCGATGTCAATCTGATCCATCTGCTTCTGGCCCGCCGATATGAAGACGTCGCAATCCGCGCCCTCCTGTATCTGCGTCTTGAGGGTGCCGCTGGAATCGAAGTTGTAGACGATCTCCACATCCGGAGCGACCTTCTTGTACAGGCCCGCTATCTCGTTAAGCGACTCGGTCATGCTTGCCGCCGCGAACACCACAACGGTATGATCGGCCGCCGGAGCTGGGGCAACCGCGAAGAACGAAGCCGCGATAATCACGGCAGCCAATAAAATCAAGCGCGAACGTTTCCAAATACACATACAAACCGCCTCCTATATGATTGGGAAATTCTATTTGCAACCGCATTTCAAGACATCCGTAATTATATATAAAAAGAAAAATATCCGCAACAATACGCAATGCCGCGTCATTTAGTTGGCGTAGGCGGCCTTGCCGGCTGCACGATGGGATGATGTATGATAATTTGATAAGAACCGATAATACTATTTCGGAGTGACGATAGTCCGGTTCAGGAAATAGGGAAATAAAATATACCTTACTTATCGATAGCTTCTACCTCGGCAACAAATGAAAGACGGAAAACTTAAATACATGTTAAAATATTTTGGAGATTTAAATACGAGGGTGAGACATGAATGGCGGCTCGCGGCAGAAAAAAGAATGAACAGACAAAACTTCCGGAAGCCACTGACGGCCTCAATT
>JAITOL010000086.1 GCA_031289955.1 Synergistaceae bacterium | reverse complement strand
GAGGCGCGAGGCTTTCTTTCCCCAAGCGTTCTGTTCATGAACGGGGAGTACGTGATGTGGATGGTCGAGTATGAGGACGGGAAGCGTTCCATCGCTCGGCGGACCAGCGCGGACGGCTTGAACTGGTCGAAACCGGAAAAGACGCCTATCGAGCGCTTCCAAGCATATTGTCAGGCGCCCTGGCATCTCGACGTAATCCCAGACCCGGCGCATGGTGATTTGATTTTGGTTTTGACGACGGCGAAGGACAGGGGTTTCGAAGCGGAGCTGTTTTACGGATTTTCGGGCGATTGGGGCCGAAGCTGGCAGGTGGTCGGAAAATTGCTAGAGCCGGGGTATTTTTTCGAACGGAAGCGTGTCTACCGCTCATCTATCGCTATTCGCGGCGACGAGTATTTTCTTTTTTATTCCGCAATGTCGGATGACGGAACATGGAGCGTTGCGCGTATCGGACTCGAACGAACGGGACTCAGGCTCGAAACGCCGCCGGGAGCACTTGCGGGGTAATTATGCCAACTAGCGCCCAAGCGGTCGTTATCGATTGACCTAAACGAAGATATAGTCTGGTTTTTGGGTATAAAAACGTATTCCGTCACGCGCGTGGCTTGCCGGATATTTTGGGGATTACGACGTATTTGTAAAACCACTCCGCTTGTTTGCCAAATGGCAGGCGGAAGCCTTTTCGCCGCAAATTTGCCCTCCGCTCCCGGTACTCTCCGAAGCCTGTCCGTCCTTCGGCGGCGGAGACGAAGCTCTCTTTCAAATAATTTACGGACACGATCTTGTTCACCGCGCCGTCAGAAGTTTCCCATCCCATTTCATCCCGGAGCTTTCCGCGAACCTCGTTAACCAGCCCGATGCCGAAATCCTCGCCCATGCTCAGCACCGCGTACTTTATCCCGGCTTTTGCGAAATTTTCACGTAATAGCCGCATATCGCAGCCGAGCCGCAAACTGGAGATGAAATCGTCCAGCATTTTGTGGGTGAAGCTCCATTTTTCGGCGCCGCCGGTGTTTGTGCAACTGCCGGGGTGCAGTCTGTACTCGAGTACCGGGAAGTTCAAAACGTACATGGGCAATCCCCTGTTGCTGGCCTCCAGCCAAAAATATACATCCGCCGCGAGGCCGACTTCTGGACGAAAGCGCATATCACCCTCGTCCATCGCCGCTTTCCTGAACATCGCGGATGGACAGACGATGGGATTGCCGCCTTTCTCACAGAGCCAGAATATAAATTCATTTTTTTCAAAGTGTCTGCCTGGTGTTCCTTCGGGGCATTCAACAGACGAATGACCCAATTCATGAAATCTGCTCGAGAGAACCAAAGCGGCGGACGCGTCATTTTCAAAAGCCGCGACGAGTTTTTCTATCATCCAGGGGAACATTCTGTCGTCGTCGTGGAATATATTGAGAAACTCAGTGCCGCATATATCGAAAGCCCTGTTCCAATTATCGACGAGACCCAGGTTTTTTTCATTCCTGATGTATTCCAGCCTGTCGTCGCCGAATGAATCGACCACGCTTTTGATGTCCTTCGTCGAGCAGTCGTCGATGACGACGATACGCATATCTTTGTAAGTTTGATTCAGCACGCTTTGAAGTGATTCGCGCAAAGTATCCGTTCTGTTGTACGCGCAAATCGCCACAGTCACTCTGGGCAAACTCGACCCCTCCAGTTGTTTGGAATTTCGCCGTTTGAGCGCGCGAGCATATTTTATATTATTTTAAGCATTTTTCCAATTTGATATAGTCCAGGATTGTATCTGGAAAATTTAACCCGACAGCCTTTTGGACAAAACGCCCGGATGCTAATGTACAAAACGCCACATTTCACCTGTCGCGAGGGCGCGGCTTTGTAAAGCGGCTGGTAATTTCCGTCTGCTTACGTTAAAATGCCGCTGTGCGTCGTTAGCGTCTTAGGGGGAGTCATGATGGAAAATGGCGACATTATCCACGTTGTCCTGGCCGTTCACGATCCGAAGGGAACATATTCGCGCCACGCGGCCGTCGTCATGGTCACGATCTTCGAGCGCACGAGCAGCCCGGTGTGTGTCCATATTTTGCATGACGAGACGCTGACTGAGCTCAATCGCGGCCGTCTGAGCGAGACGGCGGAGTCCTTCGGGCAAAATGTGGAGTTTCATGACGTGTCGTCATATGTGAGAGCTATCGCTGGGGACATGGCGGAAATTTTGCGGAACTGGTCCATTGGGATTATCTTTAAGCTTTTTACACCCGACGTTCTCACTTTAGACAAAATTATCTGCCTCGACTGCGACATTCTGGTCAATCTGGATATCAGGGAGCTCTGGGACATACCGCTTGACGGCTGTTCCGTCGCGGGCGTGTCGAATGCGTTATGCCGCGGGCGCTTTTCCGCCGCCGCCTTCAGAAAAAGGCTCATGGGATTGGATTGGCAAAAGAGTATCGGCGCGGGGGTTTTGGTCATGGATCTGTCTCGCATAAGAGCTGGGCATAATTTTATCGCTGAGCTCGTCTCTTGGATCGAGCGCTATAAACATTGCGCTGACGCGATTGACGAGGAATTTATTCTCCACTGTTTTTTAAACGATATAAAGGTAATAGCGGAAAAATTCAATTCTGATGCCGCATATGGTATCTCTGACCGGATCATTCACACGTTTGGAAAACGCAAATTGTGGGATGTGCGGGATGGTTCCGAGCTGGAGCATATTTACTGGAGGACATGTCTCAAGACGGCTTGGGGAAGCTCGGCCGCCGATGTTGTTGATCTCATGATAGACACGTCGAAAACTTCTCCTTTTATGCATAGGCGGACGTCGCGCTGCTACGCGAGAATTTTAGACCGTTTGCGCATGGACATCTTGCGCCGCGTTCTTCATGTTATCGAAATTATCCGGCTCGGGCTGATTGATTTACGCCTCAGACGGAGTCTTTCGCCCGCGCGCGGGCCGCGGAAAACGGCGGATGGAAGTGACAATCCTGGAAAATGACGGCGTGATACATGCAGTCCTTGCCTTTTGCGATCCGCAGGGAACATATTCGTGCCACGCGGCGGTCGTTATGGTCACGATCTTCGAGCGCACGAAGAGTCCGGTGTGTATACATATTTTGCACGATGAGACTTTGACGGAGAACAACAGAGCGCTTCTGAGAGAGACGGCGGAGTCCTTCGGTCAGACTATTGCGTTTCACGACGTGTCGAGCCGCGTCGAGAGCATAGGTGATGTGGCGGTCGAACTATCGCGGCATTGGTCGAGGGGAGCGCTGTTTCGTTTCTTTATACAGGATGTCGTTTCCCAAGACAGGGCGATATATTTGGACAGCGACATTCTGGTGAATTTAGACATCCGCGAGCTGTGGGAGGTTTCATTGGAGAACCGCTCGCTTGCCGGGGTGTTGGATCGTCCTGGGGACAAGCCGTTCAGGCGTTTTTCCGCCAAAGCTTTCAGATGTCTGCTTATGGGGTGCGACCCCAAGACGTACGTCAACTCCGGCGTTTTAGTCATGGATCTGTCGCGCGTCAGAAAGAAATATGACCTGATCCCTCAAAGCGTCAGATGGTTCAAGCGCCACAGGCGCCGCATCGAGTTCCCGGATCAGGACCTGATCAACGCCAGCTTTCGCGGTGACATCAAAATCATAAACAGCAGGTTCAACAGCGCGCGGTGCGACGGCGACATATCCGGCAGGATACTGCACGCGAGGGGTAATCACAAGCCCTGGAACAGTTTGGAGGGCTCTGAGATGGAGCGTCTTTACTGGAGGACATTTCTCAGGACTCCCTGGGGCCGCCTTTCCCCGGAGGAGGTGGCCGACGTCATGATCGACGTCGTTAGGGACTCGCCCTACACGCACCGCCGCGTATCCAGATGCTACAGTAATTTACTCGGCCGTCTTCGCAGGGACATCTCTCGAAGCGACGCTCCAAAGATTGCCTGGCTTTTATTGAAAGATTCATTTTACATGTTAAAGGGCATGTTTTTGAGACAACAATAAAGAAATTAGCCGAGAGCGGAACTGGGGGTGTTGTCTGTTATGGAAAATGGCGACGTAATTCATATCGTTCTGGCATTTTATGATTCTAAAGGTCTCTATGCGAGGTACGCCGGGGTGGTTATGGTCTCGATTTTCGAGAACACAAAGAGCATGGTCTGTGTGCATATCCTGCACGACGAGACTCTGACCGGGCAAAACCGCGCTCTTTTGAGTGAGACCGCCGAGATATACTGCCAGAAGGCCGAGTTTCATGACGTATCCCCACTCATGGACCGTGTTGGAGACGATGCCCTCAAACTCACAAAGCAGTGGTCTGTAGGTACGCTCTTTCGGCTTTTTATTCCCGATCTCCTTCCCGTGGGCAGGATAATTTATTTGGATTGCGACATACTTGTCACCTTAGATATAAAGGAGCTTTGGGATGTCCCGCTCGGAGGACGCTCTCTCGCCGGCGCGGTGGATTGCGCGGTAAACGACAAGCTTCTGTCGCCCCAGGCCTTGAGATGCCGTCTTCTTGGCTGCGAATGGAGGTCATACATCAACGCGGGAGTTTTGGTCATGGATCTAGCGAGAATAAGAGGAAAGCATGATCTTCTCCATGAGAGCGCGGCTTGGTTTGAACGTCACGGACACAACGTAATATCGGTCGATCAGGACTTCATCAACTCTTGTTTCTATAAAGACATAAAGATTATAGATGAAAAATACAATAGCGCCCAATTCAGCGGTGATCTTTCGGGCCGAGTTCTGCACGCTTTGATCAATCCAAAGCCCTGGGCTGGAATGGTCGGCACAGATCTCGAGCGGATATTCTGGAAGACTTATTTAAAGACACCCTGGGGGCGATCCGCGCCTGATGTGATCGATCTCATGCTAGACGCGGTTAAGACCTCTCCTTACATGCACAGGCGGACGTCGCGCTGCTACGCCAGGATACTCTCTCGCTTTCGAAACGATATTTTCCGAAGCACGTTTCCGAGGATCATTCGGCTTTTCATGAACGACCTGTACCACAGAATAAAGCGCGGGTTCGCGCGCCGGGGATAGCGCGGCTGTTTTGGAGGGGAACAGAAAAGCAGTTATCCGCAAAAACCGATATCCATAACAGGTTTTCAAGGCGCCGTATTTTATCCGTCGCATATATATATTTTTAGTTCATCAAGGAGCGGATGTCGTCTTGAGATAGGCCGGAAGTCCTCTCTATGATGTCCGGCGATATGCCCTCGGCAAGAAGATTCTTTGCCATTTCGACAGCTTTTTCCTGCTTGCCTTTCGCTTCGCCTTCGGCAAGTCCGTCGGCGTGTGCTTTGTCTCGCCTTGCCATTTCGTCCATGAGGTAGAGTTCTCTGGCCTCGTAGCGCATCCGCGTTGCCTCGTCCGCGCTCAGGCGCTTTAGCCTCCCAACGGCCTTCTTCATCTCGGGGGTTTTTGTCGCGAGCATCTCTATTTCCTCCTTCCTCTCCGAGCGGATCAGCCGGAGCCAGTCAAGCAGCTCCTCTTCCTTGCCGTCCGCGCCGGATGT
>JAITOL010000212.1 GCA_031289955.1 Synergistaceae bacterium | reverse complement strand
TGATGGGAGTCTACGCGGACGACATGAGAGGCGGGGTCGTCGAGATAGAGGCCGACGCCGAGTTCGAGACGGCGAGCACGATAAAATCGTTCATTTTGGCCGACCTGTACAGCCAGACGGCCTCCGGGGCCAAAAGCATGAGCGACGTCCTGACGAACGACGCCGAATATTACGTGAACGGCAGCGGCATGCTTAAATCGCTCGAGCCTGGCACGCCGATGTCCGTCAAAAACCTGGCGACGCTCATGATCATCGTGAGCGACAACATCGCGACGAACATGCTGATCGACTATCTCGGAATGAACCATATCAACGCGACGATATCGGGCCTCGGCTTCAAAAAGACGCGGCTGCACCGCAAAATAGCGGACGGATACTCCGGAGAGGGCCACTGGCCGCCGCTCGGGACGACGACGCCGCGCGAATACGGAGAGTTTTTCGCCATGCTGGCGCGCGGGGAGCTCGTGTCGCCGGAGTCGTCGCGCGAGATGATATCGATATTTAAAAAACAGCACTACAACAGCACTCTGACGAACTGGCTGCCGCCGTATTATCTCGATGAGGACAACTTCGGAAACGACGGCACGGAGATATACGTGGCGTCAAAGAGCGGAAGCATGGACGACTGCCGCAACGACGGCGGAATAATAGGAACGCCCTATGGCTCATACGTGGTGGCGATAATGACGAAGGGTTTCCACGACAGGCAATACCACAGAGAACACGAATCCCACATATACGGAGCGCGGGTGAGCCGCCTGCTCTTCGACCAGTATCTCGCGCTCGAGGGCCGGTTTTGACTTTCAACGCGTATGCGCTTATGGAGAGTCGCGGGACTGAGTATCCAAAGAGTTAATACGCTTCAGCGTTTTTTGTCTTCTGTCTGCCAACTCAAATATTCATCGAGGGCTTTTTCGCTGAACGTTACCTTCAAACCAACAAACCGCGCGTTTTTATTTTGTCGACAAAAGCGCTCGCTTCTTCCGGAGTCATCGTCTCCATTGACTCGAGCTCCTCAATGGAAAAAGAGACTATTTTACCATTCCGCAACTGTTCGACGGATTCGTCCAAAGCGTTCATGTTGTGCTTGCCGTAAAAAGTATCGACGGACACGTCAAAGGGTATCCGCTTCTCCCTGCTCACTTTTCTTGCAAATATCGTAAAAGCGGTCGTCATGTTCAAACCCAATTCTCTGCAAGTACTTTCCATGCTCTTTTTTAAATCTTCGTCCATCCGTATATTGACCAGCGTTTGTCCCATTGTCTCCACCCCTTTGCGGTAACATTATAACAATTCGTAAAGACAATGTAAAGACAAAGAGAGTTGCGCCGTTTGCCCAATACAGCGTTTATCTGACTGCTTCAATGCCGGCAAAATCCTATTTCCGTGATGAATGCCCATAATTGGCGTTATAATGATCGTGGGAGATGAGGTTTTGATGGAAACGGAGTCAGGACGCGGGGTCGCGGATCATCCTCTCGCGACGGGCAGCGTCGGCAGGCTGCTTTTGAAGTTCGCCATACCTAGCATCATCGCGATGCTCGTGGGCGCTCTCTACAATATAGTCGATCAGATATTCATCGGACGCAGCGTCGGGATGCTCGGAAACGCGGCGACGAACGTCGCGTTCCCGCTCATGACGATATGCATGTCCGTGGCGTTGACGCTCGCCATAGGAGGCGCGTCGAACTTCAACCTTGAGCTCGGCCGCGGAAACCGCGAGCACGCCGGGCGAATCGTGGCGAACTCCGTCACATACTCCGCGATATTCGGATTCGCGATATGCGCGCTGGCGCTTGTATTGCTCAAACCGATGCTTCGGGCGTTCGGAGCGACGGAGGACGTAATGCCCTACGCCGTCACTTACGTATCCATCGTTGCTCTCGGAATTCCTTTTATGACCATGGCCACGTGCGGCAGCCATATAATCCGGGCCGACGGCAGCCCGAGGTACTCCATGCTCTGCAACCTCGTGGGCGCGGGGCTCAACACCATTCTCGACCCGCTGTTCATCTTCACGTTCGACATGGGCATATCCGGCGCGGCGTGGGCCACGGTCATATCGATGATAGCGGCATGGCTCATGTTCGCGGCCTACCTGGCGCGATTCAGGAGCGTCAGGCTCCGCGGGGAATATTTCAAGCCCAGTCTCAAAGAGCTCAAATCCATAAGCGCGCTCGGCGCGGCGTCCGGTTTCAACCAAATAGCGATGATGGCGGTTCAGGTGACGCTCAATAACGTTCTGACCTATTGGGGAGCGTCGTCCGCGTACGGGAGCAACATACCGCTCGCCGCGAGCGGCATCATAACGAAGGTCAACATGATATTCATGGGGATAGTGATAGGTCTCGCGCAGGGAGGACAGCCGATCATCGGCTTCAACTACGGCGCGAGGAACTACGCCCGGGTGCGCGGCGCGTTCCGATTTACCCTGTCGCTCGCCACATGCGTCTCCGTCGTTGTGTTCGCCGCGTTCCAGATATTCCCCCGAGAGATAATCGACGTGTTCGGCAAGGTGAACGAGCAATACTATCACTTCGTCGAACGCTATTTCAGAATATTCCTCTTCATGACGTTCGTGAACGGCATCCAGCCCGTGACGGCCAACTTCTTCTCGTCGATAGGCAAAGCGACGCGAGGGTTTTTCATATCCCTGACGCGCCAGATACTTTTCCTGCTGCCGCTCGTAATAATATTCCCTCGCTTCTGGGGAATAGACGGGGTAATGTACGCCGGGCCCCTCGCCGATTTCGCGGCCGCTGCGCTCGCCGCGTTCTTCATAATCAGGGAGGCGCGCGATATGAGGGATCTGGAAAGGTCTCAAAATTTGCTATAATTACCGGGACGGAGGGATATCCAATGCGCAAAGTTAAAAAACCGGTCATGTCTTTGGTCGTTCGTATTGTCGCGGCAGCCGCAATCACGGCCTGCGCGGCGGGCGCATTGCTCGCGCAAGAGGCCACGCTCACTGCCGACTCGATGAATTACAATCCCAACAGCAGGGTCATAACCGTCGAGGGCAACGTTCATATCACGGGACAGGCGGGCGAGATTTTCGGAGACGCCGGGCGAGGGTCTACCGTTGGAGACAATTTCGAAATGTGGGGCAACGTGAAGGGACGCTTCACCCATAAGGACGGCAGCGTCGTCAACATCACATGCGCGACGGCTTCTCTCAAGGGCAGGGACAAAAACAGCGTCGTAACCGCGTCGGGCGACGTCAGGATCACGCGCGGAACCGAGCGTCTCGCGGCGGACGCGGTTCGATGGAGCACATCCGTCGAGAGCTATTCCGCCACCGGCAATGTGCTGGGCTCGTTCACGGCGTACTCCATCGACGCCGACGCGGTATCCCGCAATCTCAACGCGTTCGAGGCCACCAATATAAGAAAGTTCCACGAAAATTCACGCAAGATAACCATGTCGGCCTCACGCGCCGACGGAACCATAAAGAACAACGAGGTTACGGAGATGACGGCCGAGGGCGGCGTCGTCGCCACCACGCCGAACAAGGACGGAGGCATGACCCGCATAGCGGGCGACAAAGCCGTATACTCGCTCGCCCGCGGAACGCTCGTCGTGACGGGACGCGCCAACATCACCCAGACGGGACGCGCTCTGCACTCAGAGAGCCTGGTCTATTTTCTCGACTCCGGGCGCATAGACGCGGTGGGCGCGCCATCCCTAACGTTCGAGACGGATCGGAAGAAATAGTGGACAGCCTGAAACAAGAGCCGGGGTCTTTAAAAGCCATCAACCTCACGAAAAAGTTCAAAAAACGACTCGTTGTCGACGACGTCAGCCTCACGGTGAACACCGGGGAGATAGTCGGCCTCCTTGGGCCAAACGGCGCGGGCAAGAGCACGACGTTCTACATGATGGTCGGGCGCGTCATCCCGGACACAGGCATGGTGCTCATAAACGACCGCGACGCCTCATCGACGCCCATGTACATCCGGGCAAGAATGGGCGTCGGTTATCTGCCGCAGGAGCCGTCAATCTTCCGCAGTCTGTCCGTCGAGGAAAACCTCAAGCTCGTGATAGCGTCCATCGGAATCGTCGAGTCCGACGCCGGTTCGGAGTGCGAGCGGCTCATAGAGGAGATGGGGCTCTCGCACATAGCGGCCGCTCCCGGCTACACGCTCTCGGGCGGCGAGCGAAGGAGGGTCGAGATAGCCCGCTGCCTCGCGACGAGGCCCGACTTCATACTGCTGGATGAACCTTTCAGCGGCATAGATCCGGTGGCGGTCTACGACCTTCAGGGGATAGTGGCCGATCTCAAAAACAAGGGATACGGCATACTGCTGACCGATCACAACGTCAGGGAGACTTTGGCCATAACGGATCGCGCATATCTCATGTATCAGGGAAAAGTCGTCCTCGAGGGGCCTCCCGGGCAGATCGCCAAAAACAGCATGGCCAAAAAATACTACCTCGGCGAAAGTTTCGAGTGGTAGATATGCCCGCCGGCAAGAGCGCGCCCAACGTGCCGGCGCCCATGCCGGGCATGGTGAACAGGGCCATCCGCATGATGGCGGGCACGCTCGCGAGCCGTGTGCTGGGCCTGCTGCGCGAGATACTGACCGCGTCTTATTTCGGCGCGACCCGAAGCCTCGACGCTTATTACGTCGCGTACACGCTCGCGAACCTCTCGCGCCAGCTTCTGGCCGAGGGCGCGCTTTCGGCCTCGTTCGTGCCGACGTTTTCGCGCGTTCACGCGCGCGCCGGACGCGACGCCGCGCGCCGGCTCGCGCGCCAGGTAATGACGATACTGACAGCGGCAGGCGCCTCCGTTGTGGGCCTCGGGATACTGGCCTCCCCGCTCCTTGTCAAATTTATAGCCCCCGGCTTCGACGCGTCCCAGAACGCGATGGCCGTCGGCCTGACTCGGGCTCTTTTCCCGTTTCTGCTGATCGTGTCGCTCGGCGCGCTCGCTATGGGGGTATTGAACAGCGTAGGGAGCTTTTTCGTCCCGGCGATAGCGCCGGCGGCGAGCAACCTGGCGTTTATAATAATCCTCGTCGCGTTTCGGAGGAACATCTCCGTATGGACGATGGCCTCGGCCGTGCTCGTCGGAGGGCTGTGCAACATGGCGCTCCAGTGGACGATGTCGTGGAGAATGGGATATCTGCTGATCCCCTCGAAGCCGGACATATCGAACCCGGACCTGCGGAGGACGATGTCGCTCTTTCTGCCCTACGCGGCGGGACTGTCGCTCAACCAGATAAACCCGATCATAAGCAGGATGCTCGGCTCGTTTCTGGACGCGGGAGTCATCTCCGTTTTAAACTACGCCGACAGGATAATTCAGCTTCCGCTGGGGCTGTTCGTGATCGCCATATCTCAGGCGGTACTCCCGATGCTCTCGCGGCTCGAACCGAGCGACAGGGAGGGTTTTCAGACGTTCATCAGGGATTCTCTCCGCTTCAACCTGTTCATCGTCCTGCCCGCGGCATCGGCGCTCGTTTTGCTCGCGCGCCCCATAGTGCATATACTGCTCGTGCGGGGCGCTTTCGGCGAATGGGCATGGATCGCCACGACCGGCGCACTCGCCTGCTACGCGGCGGGGCTGCCGGGCATGGCGTGCAACACTGTCATCATGCGCGCTCTCTACGCTCGGGGAATGCCGAAGGCGGCGGTGAGCGTCACGGCCTTTACCGTGTGCGCGAATCTGGCGCTCGGATTGCTGCTCATGAGGCGTTTTTCCTACATGGGGCTCGCGCTCGGCACGTCGTGCGCTTTTACCGGAGCGGCGTTCTTCGGCGCGAGGCTATTGTCCCGCGACCTTGGAATGGGAATAGGGCTATTTGGCCCGCGCTGGACGATGAAACTGCTGGGCTCGTGCGCGGCGATGTGCGGGGCGCTCGCCTTCGGCGGCGCGGCGTTCCCCTACCCTGCGGCCGCTTCGCTGCCGGGGAGGGCCATATGGACGGTATGCGCCGTCGCTCTCGGAGGAGGCCTTTACTCCGCGATAACAACGATGATGAAGTGCCCCGAATGGGCCTGGATAAAAACGGCGCTCAGAAGGGGACACAAAATCGCACAGGAGGGATGATTCGATGAAACGACCATTTTTTTTATCCGCACTGTCCGCGCTGATGTTGACTATATGCGTGGCCGCTATTACGGACACGCGGGGCGAGGCCGCCAGCCCCGAAAAAGACGTGGCGAGGCTCTACCCCGCGAGGATGTCGGTCTGCTGGCATGACGCCGACAGGATCGACGAACTGGCTCTCAACGCGCGGGGAAAATTGACGTTCTTTTACATCGACGCCAAACTGGGGAGCGCGTTGCAACGCCTCAGAGAGGATCAGTCGGAATCGGGGCCTTCGTCCGCCATACCAAAAAGCGTATTCGCGTACGCGTCGAAATACAACGCGAAAAAACGCCATGTGCTCTTTGTGGCGAGGGTGCAGGCGCCGAAGCTCTGGACGTTCGACTCCGGAAAAATTTCCGCGGGCGGTTACTCCCCTAAGGAATCGGATATAATAACGGGCGCCTCGTCCAATCCCTACACGGAACTGCGAAGCGGTGCGCGGGAGCTCGACAGGGGATACGACGGATTCATAGGATTTTTCGTCCCGGCCGAACACGTCAAGCCGGGATCGGAGATAAAAATAGGCTACGACACGGATATGACGGACTGGAAAGTTCCGTCGAAGAACGAATGAATTAATTGAAAGAAGGAGAAACAAGAATGCACGTATATTCATGCGCGGAATGCGGCGAAAAATTCGAGACGGAGGAGTTTGCGAACCGCTGTCCCATATGCAGGTGCAAAGTCCTCATACACATCGAGGGCGAACGGCGGAAGGCAAAGAATTGCTCCGGAGGAAACTGCGGACACGGCTGCTCCTGCGGCTCATGTCACCACTGAAACAATTATGATATGAAACATGGATGACGGATTTATTACTCTTGGCATAGAGACGAGCTGCGACGATACCGCGATAGCGGTGTTGCGCGGCGCCGGGGATGTCGTGTGCGACGCGCTGTCGAGCCAGATACGCGATCACTCGCCGTTCGGCGGGGTGCTGCCGGAGCTCGCGTCCCGGAAGCATCAGGAGGCCATCATCCCGTTGCTCCGGAGCGTGATGGCGGAAGCGCGCGCGACGCCGCGCGACATAGACCTCATAGCAGTGACGGCGGGCCCGGGGCTCATGGGCTCGCTCATCGTCGGCGTGATGGCCGCGAAGGCGCTGTCGCAGGGATGGGGCGTGCCCATAATCGGCGTCAACCACCTCGAAGGACACCTATATGCCGGAATGGTGGCCCACCCGGAGCTCTCGCCGCCGTTTCTCTGTCTGATAGTCTCGGGAGGACACACCGAGATAGTGACGGCTCGCGAGGGCCGCAACTACACGCTGCTGGGCGACACTCGCGACGACGCGGCGGGAGAGGCGTACGACAAGGCGGCGAAGCTGATGGGGCTCGGTTATCCGGGAGGCCCGGAGATAGAGCTGATGGCTCGCGACGGCGACAGCTCATCGTACAGTTTCCCAATCGGAATGAAGGGAACGAAGACGGTCGAGTTCAGTTTCAGCGGCGTCAAAACCTCGCTGCGCGCGATGATCGACAACCTGAAAAAAAGCGGATCGGATATTCCGACCCCGGATATCTGCGCTTCGTTTCAAAAAGCGATAACGGAGGCGCTGCTGGCGAAGGTGAAATTGGCCGTATCACAGACTGGAATAAAGCGCGTCGCCATATCCGGCGGGGTCGCCGCGAACGCCGCGCTGCGCGACGAACTGTCGGAGCTCGGACACGCCAACGGCTGGGAGGTATACCTTCCTCCTAAAAAATACTGCACGGACAACGCGATAATGATAGCCGCCGCCGGATACGCGGCCTATAGCCTGGGCGAACGCTCGGATATGAGCCTCTCGCCCGACCCCTCCTGGTCGATCTGGAAAAACTGATTTCAGCCGAGCAGCGACCCTAACGCCGCGGCGAATTTATCGTCGTCGCATTGTGTCCTCTTGGGGGGGCCTTTTGTGCGGCCGCCATGGCGCCGTACTTTCTGCCCAACGTAGCGATCCGCCAGCAGACCGTCTATATTGTCGTCCGTGTAGATCAGACCGTTCTGGTTTACGACGCGCGCGCCCTTTGCCAGCGCCATGGCGGCCAGGCCATAGTCCTGTGTGACGACCACGTCGCCGCAAGACGTCATGCCGATGAGGGCGTAGTCGACGCTGTCGGCCCCCTTGTCCACGGTCACAACCTCGCTGTAGCCGTCGTCCAGCTCGTGAGACGTGTCTATCAGCATCGTGACGGCAATTTTTCTCCGACGTGCCTCCCGGACTATTATGCCCTTCACCGGGCAGGCGTCGGCATCGACCAGGATTTTCACAGTTCCTTCAAAGACGCTCGCTCCAGGCGGTTTCTTTGAAACCGACGAGGACGAAATCGTCCTCCACGAAGATCGGGCGCTTTACCAGCATCCCGTCCGTCGCCAGCAAATTTATCCGCTCCTCCTCGCTCATGCCGGACAATTTTTCGCGCAGCCCGAGGTTTTTATACGAGTTGCCGCTCGTGTTGAAGAATTTATCAAGCGGAAGGCCGCTTTTAGCGCGCCACGACTTTATCTCCTCCGGGGTCGGGTTGTCGGCCTTTATATCGCGAACCTCGAAAACCAAACCCCGGGCCTCGAGCCAGGCGCGCGCCTTAGCGCACGTCGTGCATTTGGGATAACAGACGAACGTCGCCACATTAATCACTCCGATCACGTAATAAATTATATATTTTATTATATCAACAATTCGGCATGGATTCTCAAATCCGGCACATGATCCAAAAGTCCTGCCATATGGGTCTAAATAATCAGCATGCCGACGCCTTAATGCCTTGCGAATTATAATCATTTGAGACTAATGAAATCGGCAAAAAGATGGCCGCTTATATTCTTTCCTGAATGGGATATGACCCAACAACCAACAATAGAAAGCAAAAAACATTAATTTCCATATATTTTGATGTAATTGTTCTTTATGATATTAATAAACCTATTAATATGTTAAAAATCGTTGTATGATTTTTAACACGAATGAATGGTAATAATGTTGTACTTATTTTACGTTGAGAAGATTTTCAGGTGATTTCAGAAGGAGAGGATTATCATTAACGCTAAAAAAATGAGTTTTCCGAGAATTGTGGCTGGTTTCACTCTGGCTATCTTCATAGGCCAGACTTCGTTTCCGCTTGCTGGAGGATCGTCGGCTGAGGCCCTCATGTGGGACGACGTCCATTTCTCCGCTCCGCTCAAGGAGGACAATGTCGTCTTCGACGACGACCAGCTGACGGAGGTCGAGGAGATAAGGCTGAAGGCTAACGTGCTCTTCATGATGGACGCCAGCGCCCCAATGCTATTCACGCCGAACTCGGCGCTTCCCACGGTTGTGCTGCAGCGCGGATGGAGGGACAGCGGACGAGAGGGCGCGGATTGGACAAAAACCTGGACGATATATCGCCGGACCGTCGAGGACATCATACATATGATGAAATACTCCACGTTCGGAATAGGGATGATGCCTCCGGCATGGTCAGGGAGCGATCTTCACCAGGGACGCAACCTGTACGGGCGCGACATCGACGAAAGCAACAATTTCACGAACAAGGTGAGGGACGCGCAAGGGAACATCATCGGAAGCGTGAGCTGGAGCGACCATGAGGAGCTCATGAAAATAAACCGCATGAACTATTACTTCCCGTTCAGCGCCTCGGGCAACGCGAGCGACGACCTCAGGATAACGGAGATAAAGAACGGGTACGCGGCCCAGTCAAAACCCCTTGAGATATCATACAGCGGATATGGCGACGCGAAGCAAAGAGATCCGTCGGCCGAAACCACTTTTACCGCCACAGAGATAGGCACAAACACCCAGACGGCTTATACATACAAGAGCAACGCCAAAATTTCCGGCGCCAGTTCGTTCCGCTACGCGCTCGTCTTCAAGGATCCCAGCTACTGGGAGAGCGGCTGGCCGGGCCCCGGCGACCCAGCGGCGGCGGATCTCGTGCCGAACGACAGCAGGATGTATCAGGCCAAGCTCGCCATGTGGCATCTTTTGGAGAAGAGCTCCAATTGGGACGGCATCAGGTTCGGGTTGTCGACGACGTTTCTTTCCATCGTCAACGACGAAATCCCGAGCATAGGCACAGCGCATTTTGGCCACGACGGAACAAAGGATCGTTACGACTTTCCGGGATTGTACAAAGTCTTCCCTTATGGCTCAAATTCGTGGACGACGTTTAAATTCAAGGACTCGGGGCAGACGAAACCGGACGGCACGACCGTTTATTTCCCCGATGGATTGGGCAGCGACAGCGACACCGGAACGGCGCTCGCGAAACGACGCCAGTTCGTGAACGGGATTTTAAACCAGCCAATTTCGGGAAACCGCAGGCAATACAACGGCATGCACGCTCAATTCTTCCCGATGTGGGCGCACGCCTCGAACGAGACGATCTATTCCAATATCAACACCACTAACTATAGCAGCGCATCCACTCCCCGGATGCAGGCGATGTACAAGACCCAGCACAGGGCGTCGCTGCTCGTGCCGTTTCACGAATACAACCATGTCTGGTCGGCGCCCGAAAAGACGCTGAATAACATCACGCAGGCCCAGATGATCCGCCGCTGGATAGACGGATTCGCCGATCTGGACAGCGGAAAAACCAGTTCTCTGGGGAGCCCGGCCGAAACGGGCAACGCCAACAGGAAAAAACAGTGGAACTATTACAAAAATCCTGAGATCGGAGTCGCGGGGGTATTTCTCCTGCCGCACGCGATATTCCCCGACCCGAGGTCCGGGTATGCTATGGACAGAACCTCTTACCAAAACAACACCTACTATGAATCCACTGCCTCCAGCACTGCGGCGACTGCGTCGTCCGTGTGGTACTCGAACAAAAGCAAAAATGTCGACTACACGCTTGATTTCCATCCGGCAAGCACGCAATTTGAGTTCCCCGAGCTGGAATCGACAGCGCGCTTCAACTCGGGATCGGGGGAAGCGGTCGGGTCGGTTCTCGATTTCTTCTCTCCCAAGATTACAACGGGCTCGAAGAACAATCTTATCGACGCGCAATTCCCGATTCAGTCGCCCTGCGAAAACAACTGGGTGATAGTGATATCGACCGGCGAAGAGCTGAAACCCGAGGAGAATAGCGCGTATACGTACCCGACATACCAGGCCATCAAGAATCTCTACGACGCGACGAACAAGGAAAACAGCGGGAAAATACCAGCCTCGTTCAATCTATCGGATGGAGGATTGAATGGCTGGAAAGGCGACAAGATATACGCCAAATACGAGCGGGTCACCATGCTCGTGCGAAATATGGACGGCACCGTCAAGGCCAGCACCCCCGCAGCGGAGAACCCGAGGACGATCGACCTCGACAACCCGATACGGACGATTGTGGTGGGAGTCATACCGAACTGGACCACCATCACAGATCCTATAGAAAAACAGGAAATAAAGGAAATGCAGCTCAACCTGACGAGGATGGCCACAGCAGGCAGAGGAGGGAACCCCGAATCCGTCACCCTCGACAACATGGCGGACGCGCCATTCCAGCCGGTTCTGGCCCACAATACGGAGCTGCTCACTCAGGCCATAATCAACGCCCTGCAAATTATAAAGGACAGCTCGGTCATTCAGCCCGGCAAGGGAGTTGTGGCCCAGGCCCGCGCCGTCGAAGGCCTTGGGGACTCGTCCGACCTCTTCACGTACAAATACAGGGTGATGCGCTCCAACCAGTGGGAGGCCGAGGTGACAAGATACGCGGCGACAAGCAGCGACCTAAGCGGCGAATGGAACCTCATCATGGAGAAAAAGTGGGAGATGGGCGAAAATATCAACGGCCCCTCGCGCAACCTCGCGTTCTGGTATCCCGGAACGGGGAACAACTGGAAATATTCCGGCCTCGCGGCTTTATCCGAGACGAATAACACCAGCCTGTTCTCGGAGTGGACAGGAATAAACGACTACGCAATAACTCCGCCGTCCGGAGGAAATTTCGATACCGTCAAGCCGCATATCGCGATGGTGAAATGGCTGAAAGGGTATGATTACGCATACTCAGCGATTCCGGAAGGACAGTTTCCCAGAAGCAAGATGCTTACAGATTTTGGCGCGGGCGGCATGGTCGTCGTGCAAAATCCGGTCAAGGGCGTGTATTATCTGCCAGGATACAAAGAATGGGCGGATATCGAATGGAGCAAGTCCCCCCCGCAGGATAACATCCTCTACGGGCAGACGAACGATGGGGTGCTCCACATGGTGAACATCTCAAACGGCAACGAAACGAAGGCCATACTGCCCCCTCCGTCGTTGCTGCCCGGGCGTCTGGCCTCGCTCACCACTTTCGAGACGATGGACGACAAGCGCCAGTGGAACCTCATACTGGGCAACGAGGCCTCGGGCGGCCAACGCTCGAACGCGGTATATACGCTGGACGGCGCGCTGCAGGAGAGAGATTGGGATCTGAAGCAGGCGGGGATCGCCGCGGGATGGGGCTCGTATCTCATCGGCGCGCTCGGCAAGGGAGGCGCCGGGCTCTACATGGTCGACGTGAGCGACCATAACGCTCCATCCTTCAAGTGGTACAAGGAGCGGGTTGGGAACATCCTGGTCAGAGCCTTGGAGACTACGCCGACAGGAAGCGGAACCTCGCATGGCGCCGAGGTGATCGAAGGGAGCTCGCTCGCCGGGAACCCGGACGCCGCGTTCATGAAACTCGGCTTCAACAGCCCGAAACCGGGACTGGGGGTGGCGCTCCTGCCGGACGGCACTTTCCAGAACTTCATAGTGATGGCCGGCGGAGCGCAGTTCAACCCGGATCTGAATAACAACGGCGCGGACGGCGCGACTCTGATCCTGCTCGACCCGAATGACGGCAATGTGATAGTGGACAACGGCAAGTCCGCCGCCTATACCGCGCAAAACGTCGCGAGCGACTGGAGCATTGGCTCGCCCTTTGTGGGGCCGAACCCGACCATGGGCATGATGACGACCGAGCCTACGCTGATGTCTTCCGCAGGCGCTCACCCGCTCGCTTCTTACATCACGGGGCAGATACTGACCGGCGACAACCAGGGCAATATCTTCAGCCTGGATATGGAGTCGCCCGCTAGTGGCGTGTCTTATGAGCCAAAGGACTGGACTCTGCGGACGCTGGCGGCGCTCAGGTCGAACGCGGAAATCGCGCAGAACACTCCGAAGAACTACGCCGCCCCGATGGGGCTCGCCGTGGGCATGAAGGGCGGCTATCGATGGATAGCGGGCGGAACGTCCGACATCAAGGTGTTGAAGAACGCTGACGACAATTACGAGAGCGGATGGATAAGGAACGAGAAGCAGTTTATATTCGCGTTCAAAACAGGCGACGCTCAGACCGCCCCATACACAAGGGATAAGCTCAAAGCGCTGGGCATCTCGCCGGACGAGGTCTTCAACCCCAATGACCCCGGCCCGGACGGCGACAGCCTGTTCAAGGGATGGCACATGGTTCTGGACGATGCGACCGTCGACGCTTACAGGGAATACGTTTCCGCGCGTCCCGTAATCGTGAATGGAACCCTCTTTGTGGCCACATTCACGAGAACGGACAAAACCGACGCGGCCGATTCGAGCGTCTGCACGGCGCTGGGCCGCGCAATCAACGGCTACAGCAAGCTGTACGCCATGGATGTGTCGACGGGCGCCGGAAACACATGGCTCAACAACGACAAAATGATCGAGTTCAAGGGCGCGAAGATAGTGGGCTTGAACAGCCTCGTCGAGAGCGGCCTCGGAAAGCTGCTCATAAGCTTCGACATCCTCGACGACGCAAACAACATCGACGATGTGATAGACAATCAGCCCATCCTCAACAGGGTCAGGGATGAAAACAACGACATCATACCGGACTTTGGGACAGTGGACATGCCGCTCGGAGGCGGTACTTTCAAGATGGCCCCGAACATCAGCGTCCTTAATTTCTGGCTGAAGCGGTAACGGCGCCGACCGGGGATATCGGACGCGAATCACAAACAAAAGCCCTTCTGCTGAATATCGGAGAAGGGCTTTTTATATTCCAGAGCTCTCCATAGAATCGCATAACCAATAAGCGCGAGCGTTATAGGTAAAAACACTTAGTAAGTGTTGCTTTTTCTACGTAATAAGCTCTCGCTAATATACGTAAACTATTGAAAATGACAAAAATAATTATATACTTTATTAATAAAGGCTCAAAGCAATAATGCTACCTAATGTTATAGGTAAAAATACGTATCTACTATTGCTGTTATTGCTGACAAAGCAAATTTGGAGGAAGGTGAGTATTATCATCAATAAAAAAATAACTTTTTCAAGAATAGTCGCCGGCTTCACTCTGGCGCTCTTCATGGGTCAGACGTCGTTTCCGCTCCTGGGGAGAGCGGAGGCGGAAGCGCTCACATGGAGCGACGTCGAGGTATCCGCCCCGCTCAAGGAGGACAATGTCGTCCTTGACGACGACCAGTTGACCGAGATAGCGGAGATAAAAACGAAGGCGAATGTGCTCTTCATGGTCGAGGCGACGGCAGGGATGCAGTTTACCCCGACGACCGCCATGCCCTCCGTCATACTGGCCACCGACAAAACCCGCGCCCAATCGGGTTACCCGTATATCACCTACTCCTGGAGGGACAGCGGGCGCGAGGGGGCGGAATGGAGAGCGACCAAACAGAGATACAATCTGACCGCGCAAAAAGTCATCGACATGATGCGCGGCGCCACGTTCGGCATCGGAGCGCTTCCGGTATCGTGGAGCGGACAGAACCTCGCCCGGGGACGCAATCTCTACGGGCGTGAGCGCGACGGAGGCAACAACTTTTACCGGACCGGAGGCGGAATCGCGGCGGATATGGCCGCGAACAGGGCGAACTATTACTTCCCCTTCGCAAGCGCCGCGAGCGACGACGCCAGGATCGCCGCGTTGAAAGAGGGTTACGCGAAGCAGACCAACGCGCTCGAGATCGCGTATACCGGCGCGTCAAACGCGGCTTTTACGGGCCCCACATATTATGACCTCAGCAACAGCGATGTTGGCGCGTCACAGTCGGCCGCGTACAAATACGGCAGCGCGGGAAACAAATTATCGTCGGCGTCGGCATTTCCCTATGCGCTGATTTACAAGAACCCCGACTGGTGGGAGAGCGGCCCCGGCGGCGCCACAGTCACGGACGATGACCTCGTGCCCAATGACAGCAGAATGTACCAGTTGAAGCTCGTCTTATGGAACCTGCTCGAGAACCGCGACACATGGGCAGGCCTCAGGTTCGGCCTCGCGTCGACGTTTCTGCCACACACGAACGATTACCTGCATACCCAGACGGCCCACACCGGACTCATCAATCGTTTCGACTTCAGCGGCATGTACAAGGTGCCTCCGTTCGGCAGCAACGTATGGACGTCCGCGACCTTCAGCGGCGACACTCAGGCAAACTGGGGAACGAGCGGGGGCACCGCGGACAAAAAAAAATATGTCAATGGAGTCCTGACACAGGCCATCTCGGGACATGTCAGGGGTTACAACTCCATTCACGCTCAGTTCTACCCGATGTGGCAGCACCAGACGATAGAGCCTCTCTATTCGAGCATCCAAGGCACAGGCGAGGCCACTCTGAGGTCAATTTACAAGGTGCTCCACAGAGGCTCGCTCCTCGTTCCCATCAAGGAGTATGACGAACTGTGGAGCTACAGCGGCAAACCGACCATGAAGCACGTCGACCGGGTGCGCATGTGGATAGACGGTTTCGCCGACCTCGCCAACGGCAAGACAAGCGCTCTGGGAAGCGCGGCCGCTTTGACCGACGCCGAGAGGAGCAAGCAGTGGAGCTATTACAGAAACCCCGAGTTGGGAGTCGCGGGTATTTTCGTAATGCCCGGAGCTATATTCCCGGATCCGAGGCCCGCTTACGGAATGACCCGGGACGACTACAAGAACAACATCTATACCAACACGTTCGGCGGCGAGACACTTGGCACCGCCACCGCGGTCTGGTACTCGAACAAGGACAACAACACCAATTACGATTTCACGGCATTTCCATCGAGCTCCGAACTGGAAAACTCCGAGGCCACAGCGAAGTCGCGCTTCAATAAAGGCTCCGGCGAGGCCTCCGGCACAGCGCTCGACTTCTTCTCGCCGCCGGCGAGCAAATACAGCGCGCTTATTCCGGAACAGTACCCAATCAGATCGACCTGCGAGAACAACTGGGTCATCGTGTTCTCGACAGGGCAGGAGGTTGGAACGGAGGACGACTCGTCTTATGAGTACACGACCGCACAGGCCATAAAGAACCTCTACGACGCCACGAACAAGGCGACGAAGGGCGAGCCCAGATCCGGAAACGACAACCCGATGAGAGGCGACCGGATATACGCGAAATACGAAAGAGTGTCGATGCTCGTCCGGAACAACGACGGGACACCGAAGGGCGCCCCCGCTGAGGCGGACCTCGATAACCCGATACAGACGCTCGTCGTGGGTATAATTCCTGACTATACCTCGATCCCGGATCCGATCGAACAAGCCGAGGTCAGGCATATGCAGCTCAACCTGACCAGAATGGCAGTGGCCGGCAGGGGCGGGAACCCCGATCTGGTCACGTTGGGTAACATGCAGGACGCCGAGTATCAGCCTTTTTTGGCGAACAACACGGATTTGCTGACGATTGCCATAATGGACGCGCTCAAAACGATAAACGACAGCTCCGTCATCCAGCCCGGCAAGGGAGTTGTGGCCCAGGCTCGCGCGGTGGACGGACTCGGCGGCTCATCCGACCTCTACACGTACAAGTACAGGGTACTGCGTTCAAACCAGTGGGAGGCGGAGGTGACGCGGTACGCCGCTACAAGCCGGGACATAAGCGGCCAGTGGAACCTGATTATGGAGAAAAAGTGGGAGATGGGCGACAATATCAATGGCCCCGCCCGGCAACTGGCGTTCTGGCATCCGACGCGGGACAACGACTGGACCTACTCGGGCCTCACGCCCCTTTCGGAGACTGAGACCGACTCCCTCGCCCTGTTCAGGAAATGGACAAAAATAGACAGCGATACCATAACGCCGCCGCCTGCGGGGAATTTCGACATTATGCCGCCCCATAAAGCGATGGTGAAATGGCTGAAGGGCTATGATTATTCATACGTCACGATCCCCGAAAACACATTCCCCAGGAGCAGGCTGCTGACCGATTTCGGAAACGGCGGAATGGTTGTGGCGCAAAACCCGGTTCGGAACGTGGATTATCTGCCCGGATACAAAGATTGGGCGACGAACGAATGGAGCAAGGCCACGCCTCAGCCCAACGTCCTCTACGGGCATACGAACGACGGGATTCTCCACATGGTGAACATATCGAGCGGCAGCGAGACGAGGGCCATACTGCCACCACCGTCGCTGCTGCCCGGACGGCTGGCATCGCTCACGACTTTCAAAGTCGATAATGGCAAGCGCCAGTGGAACCTCATATTGGGCAACGAGGCGTCGGGCGGCAAGAGATCCAACGCGGTATACACGCTCGACGGCGCGCTGCAGAAGAGGGACTATGACTTAAATCAGACGGGGACCGCGGCCGGATGGGGCTCATATCTCATCGGCGCTCTCGGCAAAGGCGGCGCCGGGCTCTACATGGTCGACGTCACGGATCACGACAAACCGGCCTTCAAATGGTACAAGGAACGGGTCGGCAATGCGCTCGTAAGGACGAAGGAATTGACGCGGGGCAAAGCGGACGAGGCCGAGGCGCTGGCCGCGAGTTCCCTCGAGGGCGATCCCGACCGCGACTTCATGAAGCTGGGCTTCAACAGCCCGAAACCGGGGCTGGGGGTGGCTCGCCTGCCGGACAACCCCGCAGAGACCGACCCGGATAAAAAACTCCGGTTCCAGAACTTCATAGTCGTGGCCGGAGGAGCTCAACTGCGGAAAAACCTGAATCAGAACGGCAGCGACGGAGCGGCTATGCTGCTCCTCGACCCACACGACGGACTCGTCATCGTGGACGACAATCAGCCAGCCTCCTATACGGGAGACAGTGTCGAGAGCGCCTGGCGCTTTGGCCAGCCGGGCGTGGGCCCTAACCCATACATGGGCATGATGACGACGGAGCCCACACTGATACACTCCGCGAACGCGCATCCGCTCGCCCCTTACATAGTGGGGCGCATACTGGCCGGGGACAACCAGGGCAACATCTTCAGCCTCGACATGGAGACAAGCGATGGCGAGCCTCAATCCCCGTCAAATTGGAAGCTCCGGACGCTGGCGACGCTCAGGTCGGACGCGGAAATCGACCAGAACCAACCGAAGAGCTACGCGACCCCGCTGGGACTCGCCGCAGGAGCGAAGCACGGCTATCAGTGGATATCGGGCGGCACATCCGACGTCAAGGTGAGGAAGGACGTCGCGGACGATTATGAGGACGGATGGATAAGGAACGAGGGACAGTTGATATTCGCGTTCAGGATGGACGGCAACAAACCGGGCCCATACACGAGGAATAACCTCAAAGAGCTCGGCGCGGCATCCGGCGACGTCACGGTCTTCAATCCCAACTCCCCCGACCCGCTCGGCGACGGCAGTTTCGACGGGTGGTACATGCCGCTGCGACATGCTGAAATCGACTCTTACAGGGAATACGTTTCGGCCAAGCCGGTCATCGTGAACGGCACACTCTTCGTGGCAACATTCACGAGGACGAGCAAAATAGCGCCTACAGATTCGAGCGTCTGTGCGCTCGGTCGGGCTATCACAGGAAACAGCAAGCTGTACGCCGTCGACGTCTCGACCGGAGGCGGGAACACGTGGCTCGGAAACGCCAAAGCAATCGAGTTCATCGGCGCGAAGATCGTAGGACTGAACAGCCTCGTCGAGAGCGGCCTCGGAAAACTGCTCATCAGCTTTGACATACTTGACGGAAACAGCGACATCAATGATGTATTGAGCTCGCAGCCCGCACTCAACAACGTATTGGATGAAAACGGAGACCCGATATCGGACATGGCCACGCTCGACACGCCGCTCGGAGGCGGAACGTTCAACATGGATCCTAACAGTAGCATTATAAACTACTGGCTGAAGAAATAAGGAGGTTATGTGATGAGAAAGTTGAGAATGGGCAAACGAGGCGGTTTTTCCCTCATAGTGGTGCTGATCATATCGTTGATAGGGCTTACGGTAATCGCGGTCAGTCTGCAGATGGCGGCGGCCACATCCGGGAACAGCAGGGCTTCCTCCGGATTGGTGAATAACTACAACCTGCTGTCGAGCGAACTCGAGAACGCGAGAGCGATATTGAGAGAGCGGATGAGCACCACCAGCGGCGACGCTCCGAGATACTTCCATCCGGGCGGGGGCGCCGCCTCCGAAGCCGACAATATAACATCCCTCGACAATCTGATAATACCGGACGGAGTGATCGTAGACAGGGCGCTCTCCGCCAGGGAGATCAGGGAGTATGGTCTCGAACAAAAATCAGGCGGGAACGACTGGCGCATAGCGGTCAGGATATACGACATGCAGTACGAGCCGGAGAGATTGGCAGGTATGGCCGTTGAAGATGCCAGATGGGTGCCGCCAAGCGTCATCCTTATCGGAAGCGGCGAAGAACCGCCTCTCGATGCCGGCGGAAATCCACTCCCGCCTATCACCGGAACTGGCCCCGCGGTCAACGCCGGTTCGTATCTCATACGCGCGTCGTTCGAAATCGACGATCAGATCGAACATACGATAGAGATGGCGCTCACGGAGACCACAAAGAAGACAACTTAGCGGACTGGCGAGAGCGATAAAGGCAAAACCATAGAGAACATACAAAACCACCGGACAGGAGACCTCCCATCAATTGAGAGGCCTCCTGTCCAACGCCGGCGAACGGGCGGGTAAACAGTTAAGCAGTATCTATTCGGACAGCCCATAGTGCCGCGCAACGTCAAGCAGTTCAACAGAGTTGTCCATATTCACCCGTATAAATGAGCTCATATCGTTCCCGACAGGCGTCGGCAGCGTGAGCCGCGATTCGTTCAGCAACACTGACAGCCGCCCTCCTCGAAAAAAGTTCGATCATTGCGGGATATTCGGGCGTTACATCCCCCATAATTCTTGAAGCAGTTCGCTGTAAAAAACACGTTCAGATAAGCCTTTAAGCGCGCTCTTTTCGCTCTGTCGGTGGCGAGCATCATTTTCGCGAAACTTTCCATATCCTCGCCTTTACGCAAGTACCTCAGCAG
>JAITOL010000087.1 GCA_031289955.1 Synergistaceae bacterium | reverse complement strand
GGAACCGCCATACTTCCTGATTTTTTCACGCTGGATAAGGAAGAAACTATCTCGCTGAACGAACGGATTGCGCTCAGGACAAATGCGCACTCCCTTTATCGAGGGATTTCAGCGGAGCGGAAGTTGTATTTTGAGACTGACGTAAAAAATCCCCATTGACGGTTTATCGATTTTATTGCGCCGATCCTTTTAAAGGGTAAAATAAAGCGCGTAAAACCAACTGCGGGCGATAAAATATTTCTTGAGGGTTTCGGCGCTGGGTTGTCGTGGGGGGCTGTAGTCCTTACCGCTGAGTAGAATAGATCGGAAGAAGGGGATATCTTGCCTAATCTGGAAAAATACAAAAAATGTTTTGTGGAAGCGTTCGAGCTGCCGAGCGACGAGGGCGTCGAATCGCTGGCGTACCAATCGATTCAGTTGTGGGATTCCGTCGGGCATATGTCGCTTATGGCGATGCTCGAGGCTAACTTTGACATTATGCTCGACACGGACGACATGATAGATTTCGCCTCGTTCGAAAAAGGCAGGGAGATATTGAAGAAATACGACGTGGAAATATAGGGGGCGAGCCATGCTTAAAGGAAAAAACGCTGTCATTACAGGATGTTTGCAGGGTATAGGCAGGGCGACGCTCGAATGTTTCGCGCGTAACGGGGCGAACGTGTTCGCCTGCTGCCAGCGCGAGGAATCGGCGTTCGGCGCGCATATCGCCGCGTTATCCGAAGAGTGCGGCGTCGAGATAATTCCGGTATATTTCGACCTCTCCGACGAGGGGGCCATAAAAAGCGGCGCGCAGGCCATACAGAAATCGAAAAAGCCCGTCGATATACTGGTCAACATAGCTGGCGCGGCGTTCGACGCGTTGTTTCACATGATAACCATGGAGCAGCTGAAACGCACGTTCGAGATAAATTTTTTCTCGCAGATATTTTTCACCCAGTATATAACAAAACTTATGCTCCGGCAGGGAAGAGGCAGCGTCGTCAATATATCCAGCATTTCGGCGCTGGACGGCAATCCGGGGCAGTTGTCATACTCGTCGTCCAAGGCCGCCTTGATCGCCGCCACGAAAACCCTCTCGCGGGAGCTCGCGCCAAAGGGCATAAGGGTCAACGCGGTCGCGCCGGGCGTGATAGACACGGCCATGACGGCGGACCTTCCGGAAGAAGCGATGAGCAGGCTGATGACGAAAAGCGAACTGAAACGCCTCGGGCTTCCCGAGGAAGTGGCCGGCGTTATCCTCTATCTCGCCTCGGATTTGTCGAGCTTCGTGACCGGACAGGTGATCCGCGTCGACGGCGGCATAGGGTAGGGGGGTATGGCGATGCTTAAAGGAAAAAACGTAATCATAACCGGAACAACGAGGGGCATAGGCCGGGCCATGCTCGACGCTTTCGCGCAGAGCGGCGCTAATATATACGCTCACGCCAGGCATGAAACCCCTGAGTTCGTAGCTTACAATCGCGCGTTATCGGAAAAACACGGCGTGGAAATCTGGCCGGTTTACTTCGATATGACGGACTACGCGGAGATGAAAGCGTTCGTAAAAAGGCTGATGTCGGATAAACGCGCCATTGACGCGGTGGTCAACAACGCCGGCATTACGCACAACGCGCTGTTTCAGATGACCTCTCCGGAGGCGCTGAGAACCCAGTTCGAGGTGAATTTCTTCTCCGTATTCATTTTTACGCAGTATATGGCAAAATTTATGTCGCGCCAGAAGCGAGGCAGCATCATCAATATAGCGTCGACGGCCGGGGAGGACGGCAATCCCGGGAAATCAGCCTACGGCGCTTCGAAAGCGGCGATTATCGCCATGACGAAATCCATCGCCTCCGAACTTGGCGAAATTGGAATACGGGCAAATTGCATCGCTCCCGGCATCACGGAGACGGAGATGCTCGCGACGATGCCGCCCCAGATTGTGGAGGAGTCGAAACGTGCCGCCGATCTGAGGAGGGGCGGGCTTCCGTCAGAAATAGCGGACGCCGCCGTGTTTTTGGCGTCCGACCTGTCGAGCTATGTGACGGGGCAGACGATAAGGGTCGACGGAGGATTGCGATAATGCCCCTGGACGAAGGCCGCATCCGCGATATGGCCGCAAGGATGAGACGCCGCATAATAGATATGGCGCGTGAATGTGGGGGCAACGCTCATCTGGGAGCGGGGCTCTCCATAGTGGAGATCATGGCCGTGCTTTATAGCGCGGTGATGAATTTTGACCCGGCATGTCCCAAAAATCCGGAACGGGATCGATTTATATTGAGCAAGGGGCACGGGGTGCTCGGATACTACACGGCATTGGCTCTGACCGGCGTCTTTCCTGTCGAAACGCTTAAAACATTTCAACAAAACGGAACCGATCTTGTGGCGCATCCTGTGATGAACCCGCGTATGGGAATAGAGTCGTCAAACGGCAGTCTGGGGCAGGGGTTGTCTTTTGCTGTTGGAATAGCGCTATCGGCCAAACTTCATAAAAAAGAGTTCCGCACATACGCCTTACTGGGCAACGGAGAGTGCAACGAGGGTTCTGTGTGGGAGGCGGTGATGGCGGCTTCCCAGTTTGAACTTGACAACCTGACCGCCGTCGTGGATTGCAATGATATGCAATCGGACGGGGAGAGCGTCGAGATAATGAATCTCTCGCCGATTGAGGATAAATTTGCGGCGTTCGGCTGGAAGACCGTTGCCGTCGACGGACACAACATAAGAGAGTTGTATGGCGCTCTCGCGTCTCGTGATTTCGACGGGCGTCCAACGGCGGTAATGGCGCATACCGTGAAGGGAAAGGGAATATCTTTCATGGAGCGCGGCAAGGACTGGCATCACAACAGATTGACGCAATCCCTGTACGAGCAGGCCGTCGCCGAGTTGGAGGCGATATAAATGATTGGGATAACGTCCGCCAAAAGCAAAATATGGTCGAAGATGGGCGCTCGCGCGGTTTTCGGGATGGCGATGCTGGAGCTTGCCGGGCAGCGTGACGACGTGGTCGTGCTCTCCGCCGATCTAGTGACATCGTCCGGCCTCGACAGGTTTAAAAAAACATATCCCGACAGATGTATAAACGTCGGCATAGCCGAACAGAATCTGATCGGCATAGCTTCCGGTTTGGCGCACGAGGGGGCAACGGTATTCGCGACCTCTTTCGCGCCATTCATATCGATGAGGGCCGGCGAACAGATACGCATGAACATGGGCTATATGGAGATGAACGTGAAAGCTGTTGGCATTGGAAGCGGGCTCGCCATGGCGCACCTCGGCAATTCTCACTATGGTCTGGAAGATATAAGCGTCATGCGATCGATACCGAATATTACGGTTTTGTGCCCCGCCGATGGCGCTGAAATTTTCCAGGCGGTTTTCGCCGCCGCCGAGATAAAAGGGCCTGTGTATATCCGCCTCACCGGCGGAGTCAATAACCCGATCATATATGACGGTGATTACGAATTTGAAATAGGAAAATCGATCAGATTGCGCGACGGGGGTGATCTGACGATCATCACCAATGGCGCAATGGCGCATCAAAGCCTGGCTGCCGCCGATATCCTGCAAAAAGAGGGTATATCGGCCTCGGTGATAAACATGCACACTGTAAAACCGCTCGATTGCGAGGCGGTAAAGGTAGCCGCCATCAATGGGCCTATAGTCACGGTCGAAGAACACAGCGTGATAGGCGGCCTGGGAAGCGCTGTGGCCGAATACAAATCCACGTTGAAAAACGCGCTCCCTCAACTGTTTATAGGGCTTCCGGATAAATATGGAAAATCCGGGGATTATGAGTATCTTATCGATACGCATGGGCTGACCGGGGAGAAAATAGCGGCCAAAATCAAGGAATTCTGTCGTAACGATGGAGCGATATGAAAAATATTTTTTTCGGATCCCTCGGGCGATTTGCCGATAAAACCGCTTTTATAGCCGAATCGGGCGAAGAGGTATCGTATTCCGATTTATTGAGTCGTGCCGACAGAGTGGCTTCGTTCGCCGACCCTCGCGACATCGTCTTCCTCGTCTGCCGAAACGACGCGGAGTCGATAGCCGCTTATGTAGGTTTCCTGCGGCGGGGCGTCGTTCCCGTCATGATAAGCGACGCTGTGAACGCCGAATCGCTGGGCAGCCTCAAAGACGCCTACCGTCCGTCATATATATTTCTTCCTACATCGGACGCGGCGCCGGGTTGCGAGGTTGTGTGCGGGCACGGGGATTATTCGCTCGTCCGGACTGGCTGCGGGAAAGATTATACAGTCGGTCCCGACCTCGCCCTGCTGCTCACGACATCCGGCAGCACCGGGAGCCCGAAGCTCGTGCGGCAGACCTACGAAAATATCGAGAGCAACACGGCGTCCATAATGGAATATCTCGGAATAAAGCCCGAGGACAGGGCTGTCACGACACTGCCGATGAGCTACACTTACGGCATATCGATCATCAACACTCATCTGAGCGCCGGGGCCGCGTTGATTTTATCGAACGGCACGCTCATGGATCGCGGTTTTTGGAACGCGCTCAAAACCCACAAAGCGACGACGTTCGGCGGAGTTCCCTATACTTATGAGATGTTGAAAAAACTGCGATTCGAGAGGATGGAGCTACCTCACCTGAGATACCTCACGCAGGCCGGCGGAAAACTGTCGGCGGAGCTGTGCGCGGAGTTCGTCGGTATATGCGGACGAAAAGGCATGGAGTTCATAGTGATGTATGGGCAGACGGAAGCGACGGCCAGGATGTCGTATCTTCCATGGAAACACGCATATACAAAAGCCGGAAGCATTGGGATCGCCATTCCCGGCGGCGAGCTCTGGCTCGTCGGGGACGACGGCCTCCGGATAGAGTCGCCGCAAGTAGTCGGGGAGCTGATTTATCGGGGCAGGAACGTCACGCCCGGTTACGCGGAAAATCGCTTCGATCTGCGCAATGGCGACGAACGCGATGGAGTGCTCGAAACAGGGGACATGGCGTATTTCGACGAGGACGGGTTTTATTATATAGCCGGGAGAAAAAAACGTTTTCTAAAGATATACGGCAACCGCGTGAACCTCGACGAGGTGGAGGGTCTGCTCAAACGCGCCGGGTTCGACTGCGCTGTGGCCGGCACGGACGACGACATGAGGATATATATGGCCGGCGACGCCGAGGACGCGCGTCAATATGTTCTGCGGAGCACAGGGATCAACCCGGCGGGATTTGCCGTAGCGACTATAGACGCGATCCCCAGAAACTCCTCCGGCAAGGTGCTGTATTCGGAGCTCATCGACGGCTGACTGATGTTCGACATAAGCGAAATTCTGGCGACTCCCCCATATTCGCTGAAACGGGCAGACAAGGCGGCGCTCTATCGGAACGCCCTGCGCGACCTCACGTCGTTTCACTACGAAAACTGCGGCGAATACAGGCATATTCTGGATGGGTTGTCGTACGACCCCGCAATCGCGAACGACATAACGGATTTTCCATTTTTACCGGTGAGGCTTTTCAAAAACCACGAGTTATCGAGCGTCGACAGGTCGCGGATAGTAAAGACGATGACTTCGTCGGGAACGACGGGGCAGGCCGTGTCTAAAATTTATCTGGATCGCGACACATCCGCCGCGCAGACTAAGGCGCTGGCGAAGATAACGTCCGACTTCCTGGGGCCAAAGCGCCTGCCCATGATAATTGTCGATTCGAGCGCCGTTTTAAAGGACAGAAATATGTTCTCAGCGCGAGGGGCAGGAATACTCGGTTTTTCGATGCTGGGGCGCGACGTCGTTTACGCGCTGGATGAAAATATGAGGATCAATTATGAGGATCTGCGCGCCTTTTTGGACAGGCATAACGACGGCGCCATCCTGCTGTTCGGTTTCACGTTCATGGTTTGGGAGCATTTTTATAAACCGCTCTCTCTCTCCGGAGGTTTGAGGATAAATAACGGAATACTCATTCACGGCGGCGGATGGAAAAAACTAGCCGGCGAGATGGTGAGCGCCGAGCGATTCAAGGCCGGACTGCGCGAGGCGTTTGGCGTAAAGAGGGTGCATAATTATTATGGCATGGTCGAACAGACGGGCTCCATATTCATGGAGTGCGAGCATGGGCGTCTGCACTGTTCGGTTTTTTCCGACGTCATTACGCGCAGGCACGGCGATTTTTCGGTTTGCGGCATTGACGAACAGGGCCTCATGCAGGTTCTCTCGCTGCTGCCGCGCAGTTATCCGGGGCACAGCATACTGACCGAGGATCTGGGGCGAATCACCGGCGTCGACGACTGTCCCTGCGGAAGGCTGGGGCGGACTTTCGCCATAGACGGCAGGGCGGAGCGGGCGGAGGCAAGGGGGTGCGGCGATACCTATGAGAGACGATAGAATAAGTTATCTCGTGGGGCGCGGTTTGCCCGATATGCCGCCGAGACCTCCATACGACGGGCTGGTATGCTCGTTCCTTGGCGCTCTGTCTGATCTGCTGATGAAAGAGCGCGCGTATCCGGATGTGGTTTCGTTCGCGTTTTTCTGCCGCAGGGCGAATATCGCGCGGCTGAAAAAAGAGTTCGGCACGGGCGAAACCCGCCTCGGCAGAGGCATGGCGTTTCATGTAACCCCCTCCAATATACCGATCAATTTCGCTTTTTCCCTCGTCTTCGGCCTGTTGTCCGGCGTTTCCAACGTAGTCCGCGTGCCCGCCCGCGACTGGCCGCAGGTCGACGCGGTCTGTGGGGCGATAAACGCGCTGTTGGAGAGGGATGAGTTTCGCGGCATGCGAAATGGCGTAACGATGGCGCGCTACGAGAGGGACGACGAGATAACAGGGTATTTTTCGGGCCATTGCGACGCTCGCGTGATATGGGGCGGAGACGAGACTGTCGCGTCGATACGCAAAATACCGATTCCGCCAAGGGCTGTTGAAATAACGTTCGCGGATCGCTATTCGCTCTGCGTAATCGGCGGGGCCGCGATAGCGGAAGCCGGCGAAGACACCATGACGCGGCTCGCGGAGGACTTTTACAACGACACATACCTTGTCGACCAGAACGCCTGTTCGTCCCCGAATCTGGTGGTCTGGCTCGGCGCGACTGACGAGGCGCGCGAAAAATTCTGGAGCGCGGTCTACCGCGCGGC
>JAITOL010000082.1 GCA_031289955.1 Synergistaceae bacterium | reverse complement strand
TTAAATCTCTAAAATATTTTAACATGGATTCAAGTTTTCTGTCTTTCATTTGTTGCCGGGGTAGAAGCCATTGATAAGCGGTGATAATCGCCCCTTTACTCTTTATTTCTCGCAATTTTTCGGACAGAGCTTAATATTTTGCTCGCCCCTCCCGATATCGACTGTTCGAGACGTTTTTGAAACTTGGTTTGGTTCTGTGACGAGGCCTCGGCAAACGCTCTTTTCGAACACGCGCTGAGATTCTCCCTGGCGGAATTTGCCGTCGCTTCAATCTCGCCTTTCTTAAGGTATTTCAGCTTCCGTAATAACCGCGACAGGCGTTTTGTCGTAGAAAATGTAATTTTGCATTCCTCCCCTCCTTTCATCAAAACACCTCCCGGCAATGACAAGGTCGTTGTCGATTCAACCGATACTGTTCTAAAATGGTTCAAGCAGTGGGAATAACCCGCAGGCTTTACGGCATCTCGCCGCCAATCTCTATTCTTGCCATATCTAAAGCTTTTCCCTCTCCCTGAGGACTCTACGGAGGATTTTTCCCGTGGGGGAAAGGGGGAACTCGTCTACGAACTCGATTTTGCGCGGGACTTTATAGTGGGCCATCCGTTCCTTGCAATAATTTACGAGTTCGCGCTCCGTCACGGTCGAGCCTGTGTCCTTCAGCACGAACGCTTTCGGCACCTCGCCGCTCATGTGGCTTTTTATGCCGACGACTATCGCGGTTTTGACTCCGGTGTGCTCGGCCAGGACCAGCTCCACTTCCTGCGGGTAGACGTTGAATCCGCCGACTATTATGATGTCTGTAACCCTGTCCAGGATCGTGAGGTATCCGTCCTCCACCTTCACATAGTCTCCCGTGTTGAACCATCCGTCGACGAAGCGTTCCGCCGTGATCTCCGGGGCGCGGAAATAGCCTGCCGCTACCGAAGGGCCGCGAACCCAAAGGACGCCTTCGTTTGTATCGCTGTCCGCCCCCGAATCCGATTTAAGCCGCCACTCGCAGCTTTTTAGGAATTGTCCGACCGTGCCGCGGCGATGGGACGCGTAATCGCGATTTAAAGCTATGGCCGGAGACGTCTCGGTGAGGCCGTAGCCCTCGACGACATCCATGCCGGTTACCCGCAGCGCCGTGTCGTGCAGATAATCGCTCAGGCGGTCGCCGCCGGTTATGATTATCTTGTAGCGGTCGAACAGGTTTTTCGGCGCTTCCCCCCGTTCGATGGCGGACAGGAGGTACGATATCACCGCCGGGACGACGAACATCACGTTGACCTCCGCTTCCACAATGGCCCTCACGCACTGGCTGGGAGGCATGAACGCCGGCACTATCGCCTGCGCGGCGTCGATCATGAGAGGCATTATGTTCGCTATCGTGTAGCCCACCGTGTGGAAATTCGGCATGACGTTCAGGAAGACGTCGCCCGGCTCTATGGGGATGATGGTGTCGAGCATCCCCATGCAGTTGTGATAAATATTGCCGTGGCTCAGCGGAACCGCTTTGGGCAGCCCGGTCGTGCCCGAAGTCGTGAAAAGCACCGACACATCCGGGGTGAGTATCGGGGACTGCCTGAGCAGTTTGGGATCGCCCGATATCCGCAAATTCCCCATTGGGTCGCATGAGACGCAGCCGAATCCTTTTTCATTCAACGCGGCGCCGATCTCGTCGCAAACCGATTCGGACATCACGACGGCATAGGGTTCTATAAGTTCGAGTGTGCTCACGAGCGACAAGATGCCGGCCTTCGTGTTCAGGGGAACCACAGAGCCTCCGATTCTCCACGCCGCAAGCGACAGGGCCGGAAATGCCGGGCAGTTCGCCATGAGGACGATTATCCTCTGTCCTTTGGTAAAACCCATCCCCCGGAGTGAAGCCGCCACTTTATCGGTGAGGCGCGAGAAATCCGCCTTCGAATACCAGTTGCCCTCCCACCAGAAGCACCGATCCCCGCTGTTTTGGGATAGTTTTGAGTCGATCTCGCGTTCGAGCCTTATTTCCTGTTCATTTGAGGCCATTATCCATCCTCCCAACGTATTCGACGCCAATTATAAAGTTCAAAAGACATAAAGTCCATGGACTGAAAAATCGGGACGATTTTTTTATCTCGCGAACCAGCAACCGTCCATAGAAGTGCGAGCGGTGATATAATCATCCTATGATGGATTCAAAACCCCGCTTAGGAAAATATTTTTATATAATTTATGCTTGCGTTTGATTGAAGGAGGAGGCAGGGATGAAGTTTTCACGACTCGCGATAGTAATTATGGTTCTCGTCCTTTCGCTTGTTGGTGGCGAGTGTTTCGCCGGGGGAATGCACGATGGGTATTATGCCGCCGAGGCTGCCGGGTATGACGGCGAAGGCTGGAAGGATTTCATCACTATTTATGTGTCCAACAACTTCGTGGTGAACGTGGAGTACAACGCGCGAAACAGCAGCGGGTTCATACGTTCCTGGGATCTGGATTACCAGCGCCGCATAAAGGCCGAAACGGGCATGTACCCCGGCGAGTACCTGCGCACCTATACGGGCGAACTGCTCATCAGGCAGGATCCCTCCACTGTGCTTGTCATGGCAGGCTCGGAGCGCTCGCATAGCGCTTTCCAGCTTCTGGCGTCCGCAGCCATCGCGCAGGCGAGAGCCGGGGACAAGAGCATTGCGCTTGTCGATCTGACGGGAACCGAGACAGAAAACAGATAATGGCCGGTCGCCGCGTGCGAACGACAAGCGTCACCACAAAAATTCGCACCACCGCTCTTTTGATCATCGTAATCCTGGCTACCGGCCTGATGTTCGTCATGGGTTTTTTCATGAACTCCCTGACGGACAACATCATGCTGGACGCGCTCCAGCCCATGGCCAAAACGGCCGCCCAGAGCGTCGAGGGGAACCTGCACACCCTCGCTGATCGATTTTTCATGATTCGGGACAAATCTTTCATTGCGTCCGCCGCCTCCACAGCGGCCGAAAAACAGGAGGTTCTGGAGAATATCCGCTCCGGCATAGAATGCACCTGGATAGGCATCTATGAATCCGACGGCAGACTGCTCACCGGGAGCGAGGCATGTCCGCGCAACATTTCCGGCAGGAAGTTGTTTGCTTCCATCAAGGCGACGCACAATATGGTGATAGAGGATACTTCCATAGGTTCGGGCGGCCCGGAAATCACTATGGGTCTGCCCATAGCCCACACAAGACATGACGGAGAGGACGACGCGAGCTCGTCGTATTATCTTGTTGGCGGTTATAATTACGACATTTTGAGCGATATTCTGAACAATATCAAAGTCGGCCCCAACGGCACGGCTTTTATAATCAACGATCAGGGTCGGGTGATCGCCCACAGGAACATTGACAAAGTGTTCAGCCGGGAAATCATGGTCGACAATTTCGGATTCGGGTCGGATGAGGGGGCGGTGCTCCTGCCCATGAGGCAGGGGTTGACCGACGCCATGAATATCAACGGCGTCGGCGGCAAAATGTTCGTCAGCTTTTCTCCCATCAGGGGCACCCTGTGGTCGCTGGGCATACAGGCGCCACGCGGCGACTTCACCTCCGCCGCGAGACGCGCCCTGTTTACCGGAGCGTCCATAACCGTCGCGTCCATTGTGATATTCTCCATTTTTCTGACATTTTTCATCCGAAGGATTCTATCCATCCCTCTGAGGGCCATCATCGACAGCGCGGATAAACTGGCCGACGGTGAATTCGGAAACCCGCTGCCGCAGGATGTCATCGATCGCGGCGATGAAATCGGCCGGCTCGGCGCGACATTCTTCACCATGTCCAATTCCATCCGGCGCCTGATTTTGGACATCGGCCAGCTTACCGACGGGGCAAGGGAGGGGAAACTGGGGGAACGCGCGGATCACGCCGCGTACCAGGGAGATTACCGGCTTATCCTCGCAGGGATCAACTCTACGCTGGATGTATTTTGCTCACATCTGGATGTTATGCCCGAAGGCCTGATGTTTCTGGACGCTTCGCGCCGGGTTCTCTATCTGAACAGGACCATGAGCGCCCTGCTGGAACGCCACGGCCTCGATAAAGACGATCCCGGCCTGTTGTCCGCGTTATCGGGCGCCAACGATCTGCCCTCTGACGCCGCGTCTTTATTCACTCTATGGAGAGGCGAGGCGAGCACATTCCAAACTGATGTGAGTATCGGGGACGACCGCGGCAAGGAGCGCAATTACAACCTCAGCCTGTGGCGCGTTGGCAAAGACTTGTCTTTCGCGGAAAACGGCGATGGACGCCATGTTTGCGTCATGCTGATCTTAAACGATGTGACCTCTTTAACCAGGGCCAGAATCGACGCGGAAGCGGCCTCGCGCGCCAAGAGCGACTTTTTGGCCACCATGAGTCACGAAATACGCACGCCCCTCAACGCCATCATCGGTCTGTCGGAGATCCGGCTGCAAGGCGAGTTGCCGGGGGATTCGCGCGACGACATCGAAAAAATACACGATTCCGGCATGAACCTGCTGGGCATCATCAACGACATTCTGGATATATCAAAAATAGAAACCGGCAACCTGGAGCTCATGCTGGCGGAATACGAAACGCCGAACCTGATCAACGACATCGTGCAGCTCAACGTGGTGCGTATAGGCTCCAAGTCCATCATCTTCAACCTGGAGCTCGACCCGGCTATGCCAAAGCGGTTTTACGGCGATGAACTGCGCGTGAAGCAGATCGTGAGCAACATTCTCTCCAATGCCTTCAAGTACACGCAGGAAGGGCGGGTGACTCTCCGGGTTCTCTGGAAAAAAGCAGGCGGCGAGGGGACGATAACCTTCGTCGTGAAGGACACCGGCATCGGCATCCGCGGGGAAGACATGGGAAAGCTCTTTTTGAAGTACAGCCAGCTGAACGCCACCGCAAATCGCAATATAGAGGGAACCGGGCTGGGCCTTTCCATCACCAAGAGGCTCGTGGATTTGATGGGAGGGACGGTCTCTGTCGAAAGCGAGTATGGCAAGGGATCGATGTTTTCCGTGACGATCCCGCAGAAAATCGCCAGCGAGCTTCCCATCGGCGAAAAGATGGCCGCGGATCTGGAAAACCTGCGCTTATTCGGGAGCGCGCGCGCCGGAGGCGCGAACATCGTGCGAGCTTACATGCCCTACGGAAGCGTTTTGGTGGTGGACGACGTTCCCACCAATCTCGACGTTGCGAAGGGTCTTTTGATGCCCTACGGCCTGGCGATTTACTGCGCCGGAAGCGGGGCGGAGGCGATAGAGATGATCCGGGCGGGGACGCGCTTTGACCTGATACTGATGGATCACATGATGCCTCAGATGGACGGCATCGAGGCCACGCGCGTCATCCGCGGCGACATCGGCGACGGGTACGTGCGAAACGTCCCAATCGTCGCGCTCACCGCGAACGCGGTCAAGGGGAACGAAGCGATGTTCCTCGAAAACGGTTTCGACGGTTTTATATCGAAGCCGATCGACATCACTCGCCTCGACGCGGCGCTGAATAAATGGGTGCGCGACAAGCAGGACGCGAAAACTTTGATGTTGGCGGAGAGGGAACACGCGGATAAAAATATTGCCCCCGGGGCAGACCGGTTCTCCGGATATATAGCGGGAATCGACTTCGATGCAGGCGTGAAGCGTTACGGCGGCAAAGACATTTACGTCCGCATCCTCGAGTCTTACGCCAGAAGCACGCCGGCGCTGCTCGAGCAGCTCGGCGGCGTGTCGAGGGATACGTTGGGCGACTTTGCTGTGACCGTTCACGGGCTGAAGGGCAGCAGTTACGGTATATGCGCTGACGAGATCGCCAAAGGGGCTGAGTTGCTGGAGAAAGCGGCAAAAGCGGACGACTTTGAAACCGTGAGCGCGGATAACGGTCGCTTTATCCGGAGCGTGGAAAGTCTTCTCAAGGGCATTGAAACGATGCTGAAAGCGTTGCGCGAGAGCGGCGAGGGCATGGTGAAAACAACATTGCCCTATCCGGAGGAATCCCTGCTGAACGAAATGTTGGACGCCGCCAGGCGTTTCGATTGGCAAGCGATGAAAAAAGCCGCCGAAGAGATGGAGGCATATTCTTATGAATCCGGCGGAGACCTGGTTGCGTGGCTGAATGAACAACTGGAGAATCTGGAGTACGGCGCCATCGAGAAAAAGCTGGAAGATGTTCTTGCCAAAAAACAATAACGAGGTAAAATTATAAGAAGTGTCGCTACATTAAGATGCGTGTTTCACTATAACAGTGAGAATCATTCTCGCTAGGAGGA
The DNA here is from genome assembly GCA_031289955.1 of Synergistaceae bacterium. Classification (GTDB taxonomy): domain Bacteria; phylum Synergistota; class Synergistia; order Synergistales; family Synergistaceae; genus JAIRKI01. Next base: position 6,210 of record JAITOL010000082.1, on the reverse strand, counting down.
CTGAATATGTTTAAGAAATGGATGTTGAGCACCATGACCCTGCTTGTGGCTCTCTGCCTGGCAATACCAGCCTTGGCCGCGGAGCAAAAGGGCGACTTGGACGCCAGGTATCGCGACGACGACGCGGATCTGACCGCCGACCTGCCCCTGGATTCCAAAGAGTGGAAAGATCCCGACACGCTTGTGTTTGCCGACGCGCCTCTCGAGGATGTAGCGGAGTACAAAACTATCTATGCCGATTTCCTGGAATTTATGGCCCAGAAGACGGGCAAGAAGGTGGAGTATCGCGTCCTGGAGACCAACTCTGGCGGCATCGAGGACATGCGTTCCGGACGTCTGCACGTGTCCAGTTTTTCCACAGGCGCCACCTGCTACGCCGTAAACCTGGCGGGCTATGTGCCCATAGCGGTCAAGGGCAATGAGAAATCATTTCAGGGTTATCAGCTCATCGTGCTTGTGAAAAGCGACAGCCCCATCCAGGAACTCTCGGATCTCAAGGGTAAAAAAGTAGCTCACACCTCTCCTACTTCCAATTCCGGGCATATCGCCCCGTTGGCCCTGTTTCCTCAGGAAGGTATAACGCCGGGCGAGGACTATGAAATCGTTTTCTCCGGCAATCATGAGAAATCCATCATGGGCGTTGGCAATGGCGATTACGAAGCCGCCTGCGTCGGCTCCAGCCTGTTCGAGCGCGTGGTCGCCGGCGGGGACGTCAATGAAGCGGACTACCGGATAGTCTGGGAGAGCAGCACATTTCCCACGTCATCTTTCGGGTATGCCCATGATCTGCACCCGGATCTGGTGAAAAAGATAAAAGAAGCCTTTTTCGAGTATCGGTTCACGCCGGCGATGGTCAAGGCGTTCGGCGGAATGGATCGATTTTCCCCCATCACCTACCTTCGGGATGAGAGGGTAGCCCGTCTCGTTGCCAGCGCCGGCGGCGAGAAATTCGACGAAGCGGGTCTGAAGGCAATGGCCGAAGCGGAAAATAAAGCCCTCAAAGCCGGTAATGGCAGCACGGGCAATTAGCTAACAGGGCAAAACATACAAGAGGGGATCGAAGGGACATTCGCAATTCCTTTCGATCCCCAAAGCGACAAAATACCACGTTGCTTTCTAACGGGATTGAATTCGTTGCCCTTAGCTGTCGTTGCGAGGCCGTTTCTTCTTCATGGCTGCGGCAATCTTGTACCACTGGCACAACGTAAACCCGAAGATCAAAAATCCAGACCCAAACCCAGATTGCCACGTCGCTTTGCTCCTCGCAAAGACACATTAAAATCCAAAACCCAGATTGCCACGTCGCTCCGCTCCTCGCAAAGACACATTAAAATCCCATCGAGCGCGAATTGGTATTGGTACATTCAACAAATCGATTCAATTCCTGCCGTCTGATGTTTTGGGCGGCTCGTTTTTTACTTGACAAACAAGAATCTCTCTCTTATATTAAAACATATCAATCATGTATGAATTATATATTTCGGAGAAGAGGGAACTGTCATTCGCTCAAAAAAGTTGTTTCCAATATTTTCCATTGCCATCGCCCTGGCGGTTCAGGCATTATTGCCGAACGCGCCGGGGCATCCTCGTGTCGCGGCGCATTATTTCACTTATTTTTTGATAATAGCGGGAGCGTTATACCTGGCGGCGCTCGCGGCGTCCGTGTTTGCCGCGAAATTGGGCGAGCGGCTCGTTTATCGTGGCGCGTTCATCTCGGGCGTCTTCATATTCCTCACCGTGTTGAACCTTGCCACGTCTAAATTCGCACTGCTCCCCGTCCTTTATTTCCCATCGCTCGACAAGGTTTTCGGGGTGATAGTGGAGGAGCGCGCCCTGCTGGCCAAATGCATATCCTACTCGGCGAGGCTGCTCTTTATCGGTTATTTCCTCGGCGCTGTCGCGGGAGTTTGCACCGGAATATGCATCGGTTTCAACAAGACGGTGAGTTATTGGGTCAGCCCGCTCGTGCGGGTTCTTGGCCCGATACCGTCGACCGCCTGGGTTCCTCTGGTGCTGGTGGTATTTCCGTCCGCCGTATCGGCCAGCGCTTTTTTGGTCGGGCTTGCCGTGTGGTTTCCGACGACAGTCATGACGAGCAGCGGCGTCTCCAATGTGCCGCAGGCGTATTTTGAAGTCGGCAGCACGCTGGGCGCCAAGGGCGCGCGAAATATTTTCAGCATCGGGGTTCCGGCGGCGATGCCGCATATTTTTCTGGGGCTTTTCAACGGAACATGCGCGTCGTTCATAACCCTCGTCACGGCCGAGATGATAGGGGCGAAATACGGCATCGGGTGGTATATCAACTGGCAGAAGGATATGCTCTCGTACGCCAACGTATACGCGGGGCTCTTCATTATCGGGGTGATTTTCTCGATACTGATATCTGGGTTGTTCCGCCTGCGCGACAAAATGCTGGTTTGGCAGAAAGGGGTGATCAAGTGGTAGGCGAGATCGGCGTGAGGGGCGTATCGAAGAGTTTCCCCCTGGAGGGCGGCGACGTCGAGGCGTTAAAGGGGATCGACCTGAACATAGCCTCGGGATCTTTCATATCGCTGATAGGGCCGTCCGGATGTGGAAAATCGACGCTGCTGCGCCTTGTTGCCGGGCTGGTCGAAGCGAGCGAGGGCGAAATCACGCTGGACAGCAGGAGGATAGAAGGGCCCGGGTGCGAGCGGGGGTTCGTGTTCCAGGAACACACGCTCTTTCCGTGGCTCAACATATACCAGAATGTGGCGTTCGGGCTCAAGATGCAGGGCCTCTATAAAGAGCGGAAGGGCGACGTCGATGAATGGATCGAGACCGTCAGTCTGAAGGGTTTTGAAAAATCGTTTCCGCATCAGCTCTCAGGCGGCATGTGCCAGCGCGCGTCGCTTGCCAGGGCTCTTGTTGTAAAGCCAAAAGTCCTTCTGCTGGACGAGCCTCTCGGCGCGCTGGACGCCTTCACGCGCATGAACATGCAGGAAGAGCTGCTTCGCATATGGGCGGCTCACAGGATGACGATGGTGATGGTGACGCACGACGTCGACGAAGCCATATACCTGTCCGACAGGGTCGTCATCTTTTCTCCCCGCCCCGGGCGCACGGACGAGATCGTAGACATCGAACTCTCGCGGCCCCGAGCGAGGAACGACGAGGGCTTCATTTTCTATCGGAGAAAAATTTTAGGACACCTGAATTTCGGAGGGATTCGCAAAGATCCTAATTACTCCATCTGAACAAATTATGCGGTTAAAACAAAGAAAGGGATGATTACCTGTGAAGAAATTTCTTTTTGTCATATTCGCGTTTATGTTCGCGGTGGCCCCGGGGATACAGATTAAAGCGCACGCCGCGTCCGAGGATGATTATGTCGTAAAGATAGCTTACGCCGGCTCGCTCTGTCATGCCCCGCTGCACGTCGCCATCGAAAAGGGATATTTCGAGGCCGAAGGCTTGAAATTCGAGGCTACGCAGATGGATTCGGCCCTGATAGCCGAATCCGCCGCAAGCGGGCGGATAGACGCAAGTCAGGGGCTTATCGGGAAATTTGTGCAGCCTCTCGAAAACGGCCTTCCGATACAGATCACAGCCGGACTACACAGCGGCTGCATCAAAATTGTGACAGGCAAAGATTCGAAACTCGGCAAAGTCGCCGACCTGAAGGGTAAAAAAATAGGGGTGGCCTCGCTGGCGGACTCTCCCGCGCTCATCGCGAAGCGCGCGCTGGCCGCCGCCGGCATCGGAGTGACCCCGGATAAACTCGAAGCCGAATTCATAGTTTTCCCGGCGGCCGACCTGCCGACGGCTCTCGCGAACGGGGCGATAGACGCCTACGCGGCCAACGACCCGGCGGTGTCCATAGCGATAAAAGAGCGCGAGCTGAAGGTGCTGCTCGACACCGCCGTCGATCCCCAGTTCAAGGATGAATACTGCTGCGTGCTATTCGTGACCGACAAGTTCGCGCAAGACCATCCCACGCTGGCGGCGAAATACACCAAAGCCGTCATGAACGCGAGCAGATGGATAGAGGAAAACGCGGCCGAAGCGGCCTCGGTTCAGCAGACCAAACCGTATGTGGCGGGGGACGTCGATTTCAACGCGACGCTGTTGAGCAGCTATAACTTCAATCCTTCGGTGCAGGGCGGATACGACGCTCTTTCCGCGAACGTCGACGCGCTGCGGGAAATAGGTATTCTGAAGGCTGACACCGACAAGGACGAATTGGTGAAAGGATCCTTCACGTTTTACGATGTAGAGTAACCTTGCTCCCCGTCATTGCGAGGAGCGTCAAACTACGCGGCAATCTTGCTCTTTGGTGAACGGCAAAATCAAAAAGCGAGATTGCCGCGGCCATGAAGATCTATCACCTGTTGAACATCGCGAAACGCACAGCGGCGCTTTTGTCTTTGCGCGAAACGCGTTCTTATGCCCTACTTTCAGTGTTTTGAACGGAATTTGAACGTAAATTGGGCGCCATAATCGCCGGAATGGATTTCCCATTTTCCCTCGAGTTTGTCCTCGACAAACCTTATTATGATGCTGGAGCCAAATCCGGATCCGAACTGTTTTGCGGCGTTTTGGTCAAGCCCGGCGCCGTCATCCGTGACAGAAATAATATACATATTGCCTTCGCATGCGCCCAAAATTGTAATCGTGCCCCTTTTTTTCGCCGCAAACCCATGCTTGAAAGAATTCTGGAGCAGTTCATTGACGATGAGCGCCACGGTCATCGACGTTCCGCTGTCTAAATAGATATGCGGGCAGATGATTTTGATTTCAACATCGTAGAAGCCTTCGTGGAAATGGAGAACGTTTTCCCTCAGCTTGCCCAGCACGTCCAGCAGAGAAATTTTATCCCAGATGGCCCTGTCTGAATATATCTCATAAGTAGCCGCAATGCTTTCGATCCTGCTTACGCCGTCCAGAAGCTCCTTCTTTGTCTCCTTGGAGTTACAGGATCTGCTCTGCAGACGCAGGAGCGATATTATAGTTTGAAGGTTGTTCCTGACCTTGTGCTGCATTTCCAGAAAAGTATTTTGGAAGGACGCCAGCTCGATAGATTTATTCTTGTAATCGCTTATGTCTTCCATAACCACAATGACGTTGATATTGTCATTGTCAGCATATACTGCCCGCATCCTGAAATAATAGCTGCTGACCTTAAATTCTTTTGTTATGGGCGTCTTATCGGAGATAAACTCCGCAAAGGTGATATCCAGAAATACAAGATTGTCGAAGTGAGTGTTTTTGATGCTGCGGTAGCCGATATTTCTGTATATTCGCTCCGCCCCCTGATTGAAATAACAGAGCCTGCCATTGGGCGAGAACAGCAAAATCCCTTCTTTTATATGAAGCAAATTCGTTTCGTTAAAGTCGGAATTCAGAATGGATATGAGTATATCCGTAAGCGTCGCCTGCTCATGCCTGAGCTTCTTTATTTCCATTGAATCTTCTTCCTGGCAGCTTGTGTTGACTTCTTGGACCAACGCGCCGAGAGTCCTGCCCAGCCTTTTTATCGGCGCCACGCTTTGCCGCGTCCAGGCCACTTCTCCGCCCTTCTCCTGGTTGCGCGACAAAATGCCTTTTGTCGTGCAGCCCAAATCCAAAGTCCGGAACACCGCCGGCTCGTTTTCCCGAAGCATGGCCTCCCCCAAAAAACCGACTTTGTATCCGGCCCCTAAGGCTTCCCACAATACGATCGATTCATCTTTTTTGTATTGATTGCGTATTTCAATATATACGCTGCAATCGCATACTTCGCTGATCTCAGGCAGATATTTTGCCAGGCCGATCAGGTACTGAATATCATCGCCGCAAAAATCAGTGTATCGTCTGCATGTCTCTATAATGTACTGGCTGTCAAACTCTCTAACCATCTGTCATATGTTTCATAATAATGGCGTCGGAGATGAAGCGCACCGAGCAGCGTTTTTGCTGGCTCAGCTCCCTGAGCATGTGATACGCCTCTTCCTCATTCATGTTGTTTTCCTGCATCAGATAGCCTTTCGCCCGTTCAATGACAATGCGGTCTTCCAGTTTCTGCTTGCTTTTTTTAAGCTCGGACTGTAAATTTTGATGATCCTGTGATTTTTGATAGGCCACTTCGAGAGTCGGCCGCAGGCTATTCACATTCACCGGCTTTACCAAATACCCGTATACTCCGGCGTTCGTCGCGTTTTGTATGTATTCTTGATCGGAATAAGCCGTCAGCATGACGATACAATCGGAGTA
>JAITOL010000218.1 GCA_031289955.1 Synergistaceae bacterium | reverse complement strand
CAGGATCTGCTGAAGCAGTACAACATCCAGTAGAACTCGACCACAATAAAACGCCCGCCGATCCTGTACGAAATCGGCGGGCGTTTTATTGTGGCTAAAAATTATATCGCTAAGCGCATGGTTCCGCCGTAGCGCGGAAGAGATGGAGGGCGTAACGGTCCGTCATGCCGGATATTTCGTCGATGGCCTCCTGAGCGCTCCTGTCCAGTTCATCCCTCTCATACCGATACAGAAACCTTATGACGTTGGCGACCTTAGGCTCCTCTTGCTTTATCGTCCTGTGGGAGTAGAGGGAGACGTAGAGAAAATTCCGCAGTATCTCTATCTGTTCGAGTATGCGACCGCTGAAACCCACTCGCCCCTCGCCGCTGTTCGATATGACGTCCTGGACGAGGGTGTCGACCCTGTGTCCGTGAGACGATCCCAGCGTATCCAATATGCTTCGCGGTATGTCGCGCACCGAGAGAAGGCCGACGCCCAGGGCGTCGTCGAGGTCGTGGTTGAGGTAGGCTATGGAGTCGGAGACGCGCACGACCCACGCCTCCACTGACGACGGATCCTCCAGATTGAAACCGTCGTGAACGTCAACCTGCCCTTTGGAGTGCTGGATTATGCCCATCCTCACCTCCCACGTCAGGTTGAGCCCGCGGCCGTCGCGTTCGAGAAAATCGACGACCCGCAGGCTCTGGGAGGCGTGATGGAAACCCGGCATGCCCTCCGAAGCGGCTATGTCCGCCAATACGCGTTCGCCCATGTGTCCGAACGGCGTATGGCCGAGATCGTGCGCAAGAGCTATCGCCTCGGTGAGATCCTCGTTGAGACGAAGCGCCCTCGATATTGTGCGGGCGATCTGAGAGACCTCCAGAGTATGGGTGAGGCGCGTCCTCGGGTGGTCGCTCTCCGGAAACAGCAGCACCTGCGTCTTGTGTTTTAGACGCCTGAACGATTTGCTGTGGATGACGCGGTCCCTGTCGCGCTGAAACTCGGTCCGTATCGGGCAAGGGTTTTCGAACCGCTCCCTCCCCCGGCTTTTTGAAGCGGGACACGCCCAGGGCGCAAACCACTCCAGCTCATGCTCCTCCCATATTTCACGCAGCGTTTTTTCATCAGTTGTATATTGTTCCAATTTTGATATTATTCCTCGTATTCTTCCTCGTTCTGATCGTCGGAGTCGTCAGGATCATCGTCACGGCCGGGCTCATCGGCAGGCTCGAGCTCGACGTCGGCAAACCTGATGCCCTTTATGACGGGGCGGCCCCGCAACACTCTCGCGTCTACGAGGACTTTGATCTTTGAGTCGTTGATTTTTTCCTCTATTGCGTGTCCCGTCCCCTCCGGAACGTAATAAACGCCTATGCCGTACCCCACGCCGCCCCAGTGATAAGTTCCCCTTATGTAGAGACCGTCCGCCGGAGGGTTTGCCGAGACGGATTTTACGGACCCTATTCCGAGTTCGTCCTTTTCGAGCGCGACATATACCTCCTTGTCGCGGTAATCGCCCAGGGTAATCTTATCACCGGATTCGTCCGTCGCGTCCTCGAGTGTCGTCCCGGACGGAATATCCGATATTTCGTAATCGAGCATGACGTAATCGCCCATCAGTATATCCCTTGGGTCGACCGGCCTAGTCGCGAGCAGCACCGGCTCTCCCATCGCCAGAACCGCCACGTTCAATATCTGGGTGTAAAAGAGCGCGAAAAGGGTCGGCAGAGCTATCGCCGCGTATTTGCAGACGATGGATTTCAGAAATTTCGGGCTATTCATCACTGTCGCCATCCTTCGCGCCCGGTTCCCCTGATGTCACAGGAACCGGAGAAACGCCCCGCGCGACGCGATTCCACTTTCTGTACGCGTATGCCACCGCGACTAAGACGACGCCGCCCGTTATGAAAAAGAGCGACTTGTCCATGAAGTCGAAGAACATGTCGAAATACCAGCGCGACAGCAGCACGCAGAACCAAAACACGGAAAAACCGGAGCCCTTCTGACGCTTGATTATCCTGTAGATGAGATACGCGCCAAGAGCGACGGCGGAAATGATCGTGTTTGATGTGAAAGCGTGCCGGTAACTATAATAATAGGCAGAACCGCTATCATACCATATCAGCGGGAACGTCAGGGCAAATCCCGCCGCGCTGATAACCGTGAGCGCCTGCCAGTCGATGTCGGAAGCGTCGAGTTTCCACGCTATGGCGTTAAATACAGTGCCAATAAGCAAAACGCCGAAGATGAAAGGGAGAAATGACTCATGCCGGCTGTTTATGACGCACATCCCCGTGAACCAGATCAGAATGTAAAAATTGCTGAACACGATGCGCCGCGTCGAGCCGCCGACGAACAGATACCTCAATACGGAAGAAGAACCCGGCAAAGAAACCCTGCTCTCTTCGTACCAGCACCGCCAAGCCCACCCCACGAGGACGACCATCAGCAGGAACGGAACGAACGGACCTAAAACCAATTCGCCAACATGATCGTACAACCAACGTGCCTCGTAATCGTAGTACGCGATGCAGGCGTAAGCGATCGCCACCACCTCGTAGAGCGCGTAGACCGATATGTTTCGCACGAGGAAGAATGTCGGGGCGTAGATGATGAGCCACGTGCCGAGAAGACCGGTGACGCTGCCATCCAAGTAAAATATCTGGGCGATGAGCGCGAGCCCTCCAAGGGAGAGAAAACCGGACAGCAGCAGTAAAATGTCTGAGTACGTCCGACGTCCCCGTTTCTCTAACAGAAAAGCCGTCGCAACGCTCAAGATATAAGCGCCGACTACGATGGCGACTTTGAAATATGGCGGTATTACGTCCCAATTTGCCGCGATGAAGCTCAAGACCCCTATGCCGACCATGACGACGCCGAGCGTGGTGACAATCATCGGCAGATTGCGGGCGACCGCGTAGCCCGACATGATGGCGTCCCTCGCCGTCTCCGGTATTATGCCGCTCTCGACCCAGACGCGGGATTCATCGGACAAAAATCTATGTTTAGATTCGGATATTTTTCTTTCCAAAGTATCACCCCCGACAGATAGCTGTAAAGATTATAAACTATATTCCGCCGGATTTTTACTTGGGTGAAGAACAGATGTCTCAGATTATTCGGATTTGGCGGAACATTCGCTATATGGACAAAAGGTTCAGCAATTAAACTTTGAACCGTTCATGAATGTATCCGGATAAAATAAAAGGCTTCATATTGGAGCTCGTGGTTCTATGAGTTTATCTCGGCAGCATCAAACACGCGGTCTTTTATGTCTCCTGGAGGAGCGGCAATTTTTTTTGCGCTGACCTGTCAAACTCAATGGCGTGGCCCATGCTGCGCCTCGTAGTCCTTTATAATCTCGCTAAATGGTCATGTTTATTCCTTCTATTCCCCTTTGGGGGCTCACGCCTATCCCGCTTTCAGCGCATTGGCGCGGCGTATTTCCTCGACAGCGCGGCGGGTATTCTCGGCGTGTTCGTGAAAATCGCGCTCCGCTTCTTCCTTGGTCATATTGCGGTACTTCTCTGCGTTCCGCACTCTCAACTCATGAATATCATCGGCGTTAAATCTTGAAAGATCCATTGATTATTCCCCTTTGGAGTGACGTTGCCCTCGTGCCGCGATTATATCACTCACAGACGCGGACATTTTACGCCATTGTCGCAAATCGTGACAATCTGTTCCCTTTGGAGCATTATTTTCGCACTCCAGCGGAGGGGGAGGCGTCATTATGAGACAATTGTACTGTTCCATGAAATCGGTTTATTCCTCACTCGTCGGGGGGACGAGAGACCTTCCGAAGAGCTCGCAGTAGTTCCGAACCCGCTTCGGGATAAGGCCCGTCGGCTTTGCCACCAGTATAAAAACGAGCAGCAGCGCGTAAATCAACTGCGCGTAGTCGGAAAAACCGCGCAGCTTCTCCGTTATCACGGTCAGCAAAAACGCCCCCACAACCACGCCAACCGGGTTGTCCATGCCGCCTAATATCACCATGCAGATGAAAACGAGCGACCTCGTGAACGTGAAGTCGTTCGGCCCGACGAACGACGTAAGGCTTGCGTAGAGAGCGCCTCCTATCCCGCAGAATATCGAGCCGATAAGGAACGAAAACAGCTTGCATCTGGATACATCGACGCCGAGGCAGTTTGCCGCTATTTCGTCCTGAGCTATGGCGTTCAGGGCAAGTCCGCACCGCGATACGGATATGCGGAGCGCTATATAAAAGAGAACGGCCAGCGCCAGCGAGCAGAATATGAGGTAAAAGAAGTGCGGCGCGAGCTTTACTCCGAAAATCGTGTATGTTTTATAAAGCGAAAAACCGCCGACGCTCAAGGCTTTTACCCCGCTGATCCCGTTGGGGCCGCCCAGGTACGGGATGTTTTTTATAAGTTGGGTAAACGCCAGCTGCAGCGCCATCGTAACGAGCGACAGATAATATCCCTTCGTGCGCAGCGTCGGCAGCCCGATGACGAGACCGGCAACCGCGCACATCAGCATGGCCGCGATCATTCCGAGCCAGGCGCTCATACCGAGCTTCATCGTCACGACCGCCATCGAATAAGCGCCTATCCCCATAAACGCTGCGGGCGCGAAATTGACCATATTGGTCGACCCCATCTGGAAATTGACGCCGAGACAGACCATCGCGTAAATGGAAGCCATGACCGCTATATGCGACTGATAGCGGAACGTCGACAGCAGCAGGGGTATCGCGAGCATACAGATGAACGCGGCGCAAGCGGCGACGTTCCTGTTGCGGATAAAGAGCGAGAACAGGGCGTCGATCATGCCCTTCCTCTCCATGCGGAGCAATCCCGCGATAACCGCCGCCACCAGCGCGAGGCTGATCTGGTACGACAGGCGCAGCATGAGGAATACCAGGCCGAAAATAAGAACATTTATCGCGACGGTGAGACATTTTTCAGCTGTCGGCATATCGTTGTTCGTCATTTCCGAGCTCCCCTTCGCCGTCACACTTTTTCGACGGATTTTTCCCCGATGATTCCCTCGGGCCTGAAAACGATGAAAACGACAACGACAACGAAGGCGACTATGCTCGAGTACGCGGTCCCGCGCGGGATATACCCGGAGACGAACACTTCGACGAAAGCGAGCAGCATCCCCCCGATGACGGCGCCCCATGTGTTCCGGAGGCCCCCGACCACAGCGGCGGAAAACCCTTTGGCCCCATACATGGCGCCGTCGTCGAACGACATGAGTTTTTGATAGCTTCCCAGCAAAAAACCGCTGATCGCCAGCATGACGCCGCCGATCAAAAATGTGATCACTACTATCTTCGAGACGTTTATCCCCGTCATCCTCGACAATTCTTTGTTCTGCGATATCGCCTGCATGGACATTCCCATTTTCGTCCTGTTCAAAAATAAAAAGAGGAGCAGCAGCATCACGGCAGTGATCAGGATTATAGTGATATTGCGGCTGAGGACGCTGCCGTTCGGCATCAGCAGCGCAGGGAACGCCTGCGGGTTTCTGCCGCTGACTACCGTCATGGCGTCGGGGCCTCCGACCATTTTCGAAACCGCGTTGACGGCCGGTTTGAATAGCAGGCCAAGTATCTCCTTGATGACGGTTCCCATCGCTATCGTGCTCAAAAGAGGCATCAATTCGGAGCTGTTGTGAAACGGTTTTATCGACAGCAGGTGGGTCATGAGGCCTAAGGCCGCGCAAAATACGGCGCCGATTATGATAAGAAGCGCGACGCATACCCAGAAGGGCAGGACGGCGAAGAGCCCGGCGCTTTGCATTGCGGCATAAGCGCCCATAATCGCGAACGATCCGAAGATCGCTATATCGCCGCAGCAGAATACCACGACGTCCATGACCCCGAAAAACATGGAAAAACCGATCGCGACCAGCGTATATGTGCATCCCAGCAGAAGCGCGCTCATAAACAAACCCCAAAACATTTCCATGGCGACGTCACCCCTTGACGACTCCGCGCGGCCAACCGGCGTCGAGTGGATTTACGCCTGCGCTCCTCGCGGGGGCGGGAAGCGCAAGCTTATACATTAGATAACGATAACCCGCTATTTGGCGCCGAAGCCGCGTTTGCCGCCCTGATATTCCGATTTTTCGAGCGGAAGCCACGCGCCGTCCTGTACGACGTTCAAATACGCGGCCACGTTTTCAGTCTGTCCTATGCTGTTGAACGTGGTGGCGCCCATTATGCCGGTCGTTTCGCTCTTCTGTATCGCGTCCGTCATCGCTTCCGCCGTCGGCTTCTCGCCGCAGGCGCGGAGGGAGTTGATCAGAATGAGCGCCGCTTCATACGCGTAGGGGGTGTAAGCGCCGATAGGCTCCGAATAACCCTGCGCGTTATAGAGCTCGATGAATTTGCGGCCTTCGGCCGTATCCTCTAGGATGACGCCAGGGCTGACTATGAGTGCGCCTTCAGCGGCCTCCGCTCCGATTTTGAGGAAGTCCTCGGTCTTCATTCCGGATATCCCGCAGAACAGGATGTCCCTGACCCCGGCCTCGAACAGCTGGCGTTTTAGCTGTGAACCGATAGCCACCGTGCTGCCGCAGTAAACAGCCTTCGCCCCACTAGCCTTGATTTTCTGCACTACCGCGTTCAGGTCGGTCGTATCCTCCGGAACCTGCTCCTCGCCCTTGGCGGTTATGCCCCTCGACGCGAGTTCGGCCTTGAAGGCGTTGAAGTTGCCGTCACCGTAAGACCCCACGTCCGAAACGATGAACCAGTCCTTGTAGCCGAGCTCATCGAGCACTTTTACAGCGAGAGGGATGTTCTCCTGCTTGTCCGTAGGCGCCGATCTCGTGATATACGGCACGTTATCCGGGTTCGTCAGCGACTCCCGGATGGCGCCCCAAATCAAAAGAGGAATTTCCGCGTCCTTGAAAACCGGAATGGAGGCGGCGGCCGGGCCCGAATTCCAGAAACCGGACGCCACGACGACCGCGCTGTCGGAGACTATCTCCTGAGCGCCGGCCACTGCCACATTCTCCGTGCTCTGATCGTCGACTTCTATCACTTCGATCTTGTAGGGAAATTCACCCGATTTATTGGCCTCGCTTATGGCGAGCATGAAAGCGTTGCGCGCCGCGGCGCCCTCCGACGCGTCCGACCCTGTTATCGGACCTAAAAAACCGATTTTCACAGCGTCGGCCGCCGACGCTGCCCCGATACCCAGCAACAGACAGAACGACAACATAACGGACAAAAACAGGTACGACCTCTTTGATGACCTCGCAAACATTGCACACTACCTCCTCTTGGGTTTTGGAATGACTCTTATCGCCAATATAAGTTTGTCCTATGGAGACATGGAACTCGCCCTATGACGGCGATAACGCGGCCGAAACTCTACATGACCGGATTTTCCACATACTCGCTGCTTCGGAGCTCTTCGGCGGAACCGGAAAAAACTATCGCTCCCTTTTGTATCACATAGCCCGTCGAGGCGACCGACAACGCCTTGAGCGCGTTCTGCTCGACAAGCAATATGCTCATCTCCCTGGCGCGAAGACGCCGTATTATCTCAAAAACCTCCTCGACCATAATCGGGGCCAGCCCGAGCGACGGTTCGTCCAATATCAGCAGTTTCGGATGATTGACGACGGCGCGCGCGATGGCGAGCATCGTGCGTTCTCCCCCGGAGAGCGTCCCGGCCTTTTGCTGGAGGCGTTCGCGCAAAACCGGGAACGACGCGTAAATTTCCTCCAGACGTTCGGCCAAAAGATTGTTGTCCTCGATGTAGTACGC
>JAITOL010000016.1 GCA_031289955.1 Synergistaceae bacterium | reverse complement strand
GCGGATATCAGCCGACGGGATAGGGAGAGATACCTGGAGACCGTTGTTCTCTCCATTGATTTTCGAAGCAGGGCGACTGTTACCCACACCATCGCCACCGCCTGCCTGAGCCGCACCTTAGCCCGGGTGATGAAATTTCCCACTCCGGAAATAGAGGCCATTGAGACCGGCGCGCTGCTCCACGACATTGGCAAAGCGGGAATTCCGGTTCAGATACTTGAAAGCCCATACAAGCTGGACACTCATGACATGGAAGTCATGCGCAGCCATGTGGCCCTCTCTGAGCAGGTGTTGAAGGGCTGGGTCAGCAAAAAAATAGAGCGCATCGCCATCCGGCACCACGAGAAGCTAAATGGCAGCGGCTACCATAAAGGCATAAGCGCGCACGATCTGACCCCAGGGGAGCGGTTGGTGGCTGTCACCGACATATTGAGCGCGCTCTGCGGGAGCCGGAGCTATAAAGGGAATTTCCCAAAAGACAAGGTGGTCTCCATCATGGAGGACATGGCGGAGGAGGGACTCATCGACCCGGATATTACCAGGGCGGCCATCGGCAATTACGATTACCTATTGGCGAGGATGCGCGCGGAGACGAAGAACGTCACGGAGGACTATGAGTCCATACAGCGGGAATTTTCAGCCATTTCCGAGGACATCACGGAGATGGAAAGCAGGGACAGCTTTGATTTTTCTTCATATTTCGAGATATAGAACGACCCGGCAGTGAAGGTTCTCCCGGACACAAATATAATGAATAATAATTCGCCCTAATGGATGTTAGCACGAATGATGGTGCGTAGTCAATATTTAAAGATGGATAACCGATTCTATTTTGGCAGCATATACTTGACCGCACGCGCGGAACCGATTTTTATGATTTTCCTGTCACGCAGGAGCCTGTTCAAGAATATGATGGTCGGGTTCTTTGTAGTTCCCAGCAACATCTCCGCCTCCGTTCTCGTAATAGCTCCTTTCGCGGCGATCATCCTCAGTATCAGCTCCTCTTTTGAAAAATCGCCGTCGCCCGCCAGCATAACGCCGTTTACCATTTTCGGCAGCGTCACGACGAAAGACGCGGGAGCGGGACGAAACACGGGGGTATGCAAACAGCCCTCGTAGCTTTCCATAATTCTTTGGATTCCCGTCCCATAACTTTCAATTAGCTCCAAGCGAAAAAATACGTTGGCAACCAAGGGGTTCCGCGTTTGCGAAATGCCGCCCATGATGTCTTCTATGGTAATCCCTTTGACGAGACCGCCAAGAGAAACAAACTCGATGCGATTATCGAAAATGCTGATGAGGGTACTGCCCGAATAGTCGTAATCGCGGTGGACAACCGCATTGAGCAGGGCTTCGCGCAAAGCGTAGGCCGGGTAGTCGGGATGATCCACCCTTTTGAGTCCGTCAAAAACGGAGTTCAGGTTGTTGTTTAGGCTGAGATACTCATAAACATCGTCCATCTGTTTCAGGATTGAGCCATAAAACTCCTTGCGGGCTTTGAACTTGGTTTTGCCTGTGCCCTCATAAACAGCGCATTTTATGCCGTGTTCGCATTGCTCGGACAGCAGCAGCGCGGCATTTGTGTAGTAACCATCCGCGTCAACCAGATTCAACGTGCGCTTGTTACTATAGGAAAAAGGCAGGTTATTTTCAGCAAAGTATTTCTCAGCGAAGATAAAGGTTAAATCTTGATTGACGCTGCGGGATTTGTCAAAAGATGCGCCATCGCTTTCGTGCAGCATATTCCGTATCGCATCATCGTAGTGAGTCATACGGACACCTCAAATCATCATTATCGTGTATATCGTCATCATAGTGCGATTATGTGACGATTGCAAGATCTTAGACACGATTTCGCGTCGCGATTAGTGATGAGACGATGTAATCTCTGGGCAACATCTCGGAACTTCCCGAATGCCATACGCAGGGTAAAACTATAGAAGAGCTCACCGAGAGAATGAAGGAAGCGATTGACCTCTATCTCGAAGGATTCGACGAAACAGATTTTCACGTGTCCGAATTTATCGGAGTGCGAAGAGTATCCATGGCATGAGCCCGAAGCTTCCTGTGCTTAATGGCAGAGCAATAGCGCGCATCCTGGAACGACACGGCTTTTCACTGATTCACATGAAAGGAAGCCATGCCAAGTACGCCGATACTACTTGCCAAGAAGGTCGGCGAACTCTGCGCGGAGTGTCCTGTCTACGGCAAAACATGGTTCTGCCCTCCCTTCGATTTCGATGTCGATGAATTTCTGGGCCGATACGACTACGCGTACCTGTTCGCGGCGAAAATAACCCACGACGAGCTAATTTAGAAGCCGGTCACATAACAAAAAAGGGCTCAGGAGCAAAACCCCTGAACCCTTGTTATTGCTGGAGCGGAAAACGGGATTCGGACCCGCGACCCTTAGCTTGGGAAGCTAATGCTCTACCAGCTGAGCTATTTCCGCATCATCGCGCGAAGCGTTGTAATTATATACAGGCTTCAAGCGTCTTGCAAGTGTTAAATTCTTTAGGAACCGTTAATTTAGTCTTCCTCTTCCTTGCGCTCTTTCTCCGCTATCTCTATTATCTTCTTCGCGGTATCGGGCGGAACCTCTTCGTAGTGGGAGAACTCCATAGTGAAGCTGCCGCGTCCGCTCGTCATCGAGCGGAGGATGATCGCGTAGCGGAATGTCTCGGACTGCGGACACTGAGCTTTTACGATCTGCATCTTGCCATCCGGGTCGATGCCCATTATGCGGCCGCGTCTGCTGTTGAAATCTCCCATTACGTCGCCTACGTGATCCTCCGGCACGGTCACGGACACGCTCATTATCGGCTCCATGAGTATGGGCGTGGCTTCCACGAACGCTTTTTTGAACGCCATCGACGCGGCGATCTTAAACGCCATTTCCGACGAGTCGACGTCGTGATACGATCCGTCGAATATCGCGCAGTTGAAGTCGACAGCCGGATAACCGGCGAGCACTCCCTTCGCCGCCGCCTCTCGCAGTCCCTTTTCGGCGGCTGGTATGAAGTTCTTCGGCACGACGCCCCCCACGACCTTGTCCTCGAACGTTACGCCGGAACCCTTCTCGCGCGGGGACAGCTCGAAGTGAACGTCGCCGTATTGTCCGCGGCCGCCCGTCTGTTTTTTGTATTTGCCCTGGGCCTTTGAGATCTTTTTTATCGTCTCCCTGTATGGCACGCGCGGCGTGGCGGTCTCCAAGTCGACCTTGTAGCGATCCTTTATGCGGGAGAGCGCTATATCGAGGTGCATATCGCCCATACCGGAGAGGATGGAGTCGTTCGTCTCAGGATGTTTGAAAAAGTCGAGCGTCTTATCCTCATCGAGTATCTTGCGAACAGCGTTGCCAAGTTTATCCTCGTCGGCTCTGCTCTTTGGCGAAACCGCCAGGCTGTACACCGGCTTCGGGAACTTTATCGGGCTGAATGTGGCCGTTTGCCCCTTGACGCTCAGGGTATCGCCAACAACTGTGCTGTCGAGCTTCGGAATCGCGACTACGTCTCCTGTCACGATCTCTTTCGTCTCAGCGCTTTCCTTGCCGCGAAGAACGCGGAACGAGCTGATGCGCTCCTCCTCGCCTCTGTTGATGTTGAATATCGTCTGATCGCTCGTAAGATGGCCCGAGAAGACGCGCACAAACGAGAGTTTGCCGACATACGGGTCGACCATTATCTTAAAGCAGAGCGCCATAAAGGGAGCGTTTATGTCGGGCGCTATCTCGATCTCAGATTCGTCCTTCGTCGCGCGGCGAGGGGCCATGTCGAGCGGAGAGGGCAGAAGATCGGCTATCGAGTCGAGAACCTGGAATATCCCTATATTGGGAACGGAAGCCCCTGGAATGACCGGGAAGAGCATCCTCGTCGTCACGGCCTTGCGCATCGCGCTGGCCACGTCATCGGGGTCGAGCTCCTCTCCGTCGAGGTATCTCATCATGAGATCGTCGTCGGCCTCTACGATCTTCTCTATAAGCGCTTCGCGGGCCGCGGCCACAGCGTCCGACATATCCGCCGGCGCGTCGCCCTCCGTGAAGTCCTTCGAACCGTCGCCCTTGTATGTGTAGGATTTCCCGGTGAGGACATTCACTATGCCCTTGAATGTGGATTCTTTTCCTATTGGGAGGTAAATCGGCAGCGCGTTCTTCGACATGCTCGCCTGGATATCGCCCAGGGCTTTGTCGAAATCGGCGTTTTCCTTGTCGAGACGGCTTATGAAAAACATGGCGGCGCTGTTGAAATCGGAGGAGAATCCCCAGAGCTTCAGCGTCTGGACTTCGACGCCCGAGTTGCCGTTAATGACGAATATCGACGCGTCCGAGACCCTCATGGAGCTGCGCTGTTCGCCCACGAAATCCGCGAAACCCGGCGTGTCGAGCGCGTGGATTGCGCGGCCCTTATACTCGAACGAACACAGGGAGCTGTTTATTGATATGGATCGCTTATGTTCCTCGGGATCAAAGTCGGAAACGGTGTTCTTGTCCTCGATACGCCCCATGCGCGTCGTAACGCCACTGTCGAACAACATGGCCTCCACGAGCGATGTCTTGCCGGCCCCGCCGTGAGCTACAATCGCAAGGGAACGAATATCCTCCGGTTTACGAGTCGCCATATATCACTACACTCCTCTCAGAAAGAAAGATTTAGGCGTCAATTTTCGAACCTGTGAAAAGCGTAACGCGCCGCGCAAATCGGGCGCGCGAGTTATATATTATCAGCAATGCCCGTTACGTCAATCTTGGAAGTAATTTTTCCTTTTCTTTCGACATGTTTTTCCAATAACCTTTCGGGGGCTGCTCCGCCATCGGGGCGTAGAGCATACAGAAACCCCGGTTTTTGCGTATCATTTTGTAGCCCACATAATCGTCCTCGAACAGCGTCCGCTGCTGTCTCAGATCGGAGAGCGGCGTCACAAAATGGCCGTGAGTCCATATCGGCATGCCCATTATGAGTTTTTTCCTCATGACGAAGCGCAGAAACCCCCCATAGAGCTCCTTTATTCCAATTACAACGAAATTACACCCGAGAATATTTTGCAGGCTGAATGGGTTTTTCGGCGATACGGTGGTAAGCAAGGTGTCGAAACTATCCGCCATATGATTTTCCAAAGCGTAGTACGTCAAAAATTGCACGTTGTTGCCCCTGAATTCTTTGTCCACTATGCAGTGATCCATGTAGGCGGTGCGGCGCGTTTCGTCCGGCGCGAGCGACATGTGGCCCATGGTCTCGCCGACCCATTCCGGGTTCGTCATCAAGGCCCTCATGCAGATGAGCCTGTCCTCGAACCAGACGCCCAGGGAGATTCCGTCATTCCCCAAAAGACGCGCCATATCCTCATCCGACGTAGGAGCGAATATCTCCCGGCTCAAGCCTTTCGTCACGTTGTAGTGGAGCCGGAGAGCCTCGCCGATATCGTCTGTATCCATACGCCCCAGTTCGCACTTGACCACCTGAGTGCGGCCGCCAATCAAATGGCGGAAGAGGAAGAGACCCCTTCTTTCCCTAGTGCTCATTCATGGCACACTCCTTCTATAAAATTCGCCCGTTACGCGTCCAGAAGCGCGCGCGCATGTTCCATCGCCTCCCGGGATTCGGAACCGGCCAGCATGCGGGCTATCTCCCTCGCCCTGGCGTCCCCTGAAATTTCGTACACCTCTGTCTCATCGCGCGTGCGGGTGACGACGAAATGCTGATCGGCCATCGCGGCGATAGTCGCTTCGTGAGTTATCAGTATCGTGCGACAGTTTTTTGACAAATCCCTGAGCTTTTCGCCGGCAAGTAACGCCGTACGGCCGCCGAGCCCGGCCTCCACTTCGTCGAAGACAAGAACGCCCGGCAATCGATCCGGCCCGATGGACGCCTGGATAGCTATCAGGATGCGGCTCAGTTCGCCGCCTGACGCCACGCGGCCCACGGGATTGGGCGGAAGCGATTTCTGGCTGAGCATAAATGTAACGCTCTCTGCCCCGGACGACCGAACCTTGTCCAGCTTATTGACGTTTACGGAAAAATTAATATCATCCATCGCACGGTCGCGCAAGTGCCGATTTACCAGTTTTTCAAAACTTTGCCCGGATTTTTCGCGCAATGACCTCAGATTTTTAGCCGCGGAAGCGACTTCGGCTTTCAAGCGTCCGGAGAGAGCGCTTTTCTCATCCAGTATCGCGCCCGACTCAGCAAGCCATTTCGTATCGTCCTCGACGTCCTTTATGTAAGCGGTCAGCGCATCCGCGGAAACAAGCCCCGTTTCGCGCTTCAGTTTCCGCAGCAACCCCAGCCTGGCCTCCGCTTTGTCGTGCGCCTTCTCTATCTCTTCGCGCGGAGTCATGCCGAGTTCCCTTTTAGCGGAGTCGAAAAGCTCCTGCAAACACGACAATCCCCTCTCGCCCAGCTCGTTCCAGCGGGCGGATACGGCGGACGGCGCGGCGGAATACAGCTCACGGAGCAGTGACGCCAGCGTGTCGAGCAGATCGTCCTCAGCCTCGGACCCTTTCATGCGGTAAATTATATGTTCGTACTTCCCCGCCTCCGCGAGCGAGCGCTCCAGCGAATCGAGCTCAGATTTCCATTCGTTCTCGCAATCGGGATAGACGCCGAGCGCTTTTATCCGGCGCACGCGTTCCGGCGCGCCTTCGAGCTTGGCCTCCAGCTCCGCCCTGCGTTTTTTCAGTTCTATTATTTCCCTCTCGACCGAGATCATCTGAGGAAATATATCGGCCAGGCGATCCCTGCACGACAATAGTTCGCCGCCTCCGCACAGATCGACCAACTCCAACTGACGCGAGCCGTCGAGGAGATTGAGCTGCGCAAACTGGCTTTGTATCTCTATCATGGGCGAGGAATACACGGCGAGGGTTCCGGCGGTCGCGAGATCTTCGCCTATCCAGCATCGCCCTTTGCCCGAGCGCGACAGCGAACGTTTCGTGATGGCTTCACCGCCTCCGGGCGCGCCCCACAACGCGGTGACCTCCGTCTCATCGCATCCCGCGTGGATCGACGTAGTGGCCGCCCGTTTGCCGGATATGAACTCGAACGCGCGGACAAGGCTGCTTTTGCCGGACCCGCTCTCTCCGGTTATCACGATGAAATCGCCGGAGAAATCGAGATCGGCGCTCGTGATCCCGCCCATTCCCCTGACCTCGAGCCGCTCTATCATGACCAGTGCAGCTTGTTCCTCAACAAATCTATGTATGAAGCGGTTCCAAGTCTTATCACGTCTATCTTTCTGCTCATATAGGGAATTATCGACACCACGTCCCCGGTGAAGAGCTCTATATTGTTCTGACCGTCGCCCGAAAGTATAGCCCCTCCCGGCGACGGCTCGATAGTTACGGTGACGGTCTCCGTATCGGGCGCGACCATCGGCCTTGGATAAAACGAATGAGGGCACACCGGGATGATCGCCGTGCATCTGACAT
Source organism: Synergistaceae bacterium (assembly GCA_031289955.1). Classification (GTDB taxonomy): domain Bacteria; phylum Synergistota; class Synergistia; order Synergistales; family Synergistaceae; genus JAIRKI01. Next base: position 19,380 of record JAITOL010000016.1, on the reverse strand, counting down.
CGGGATGTATGATTGGGCCTCCGGCGGAGAGAGCGTAGGCCGTAGAGCCGACAGAAGTGGCGACGATTACGCCATCCGCCAGAAAAGTGTACAGGTCGTCGGATCCTATCCGCGTCGACAGCGATATGGGGCGTGAAACGAGATTTTTCACGATCATTATCTCGTTGAGCGCCCAAATCCGTTCGATAATACTGCCCCCGCGAGTTATCTCGCCTTTCAGCGGCACCATTGCATAGGTGTCGTAATTGCCGTCCAGTATCCTTTTAACATCCTGGACTGCGGACTCGGCTTCCCCCAAGGCCAGAAAACCAAGCCGCCCCGTGTTGATCCCGAATATGGGAACCCCGGAACCCATTATGGTCTTCGACGTCAGCAGGAATGTTCCATCGCCCCCGATGGACACCGCCATATCTATATCGCCGTGATGACATTCGGCGTATCCGGATACAAATATCACGCTGGAGTTGCCGTAATCGGCGGACTGTATCGCATCCGCGACTTCCGCGCTCGCTTCAAGCCCGCTGTTGAAAAAAAGTCCGATCCGCATTGATGGAGATCACCTCAGCTCAGAATGAGCTTCGCCGACAATGGCGGCGAAGTCGAAACAGTCTCGATCTAAAATGGCGTTCGTATTCGTTGTGAGTAAAAATATAAACTCGATATTGCCTTCCGGACCCCGTATAGGTGAAAACGTGACTCCAGCGAGAGATAGCCCGCACTCGTCGTGAAAGTAGCCGAAGAGCGTACCCAACACCTCCGCATGGAGGGCCGGGTCGCGCACCACCCCTTTGCCGACGCGTTCGCGCCCAACTTCGAACTGCGGTTTCACCAGAGCTATTATAACCCCGCCGGGGGACAACAATCGCATGATATTTGGAATCAAAGTCCGCAGTGAAATGAACGACGCGTCGACGGTGATGATCGCCGACAGCCAGCCTATATCCCCGGGGGACACAAGACGGGCGTTTGTGCGCTCCATAACTTTTACCCTGGGATCGTTTCGGAGCTCCCAGGCGAGCTGCCCATAGCCCACGTCGACCGAAGCGACCCTCGACGCGCCATATTCGAGAAGCACCTGGGTGAACCCTCCGGTCGACGCTCCAATGTCGGCGCAGTCGAGACCTTTTGGATCCACGTTCCACAGTTCCACGGCCTTCAGCAGCTTACGCGCTCCCCTGCTGACCCAGCGACGCTCGTCCCTGTCGACCTCTATGGCTGCGTCCGGATCGAACATCGCCGCCGGTTTCTCCCGTGCAAAACCGAGAACCCTGACCCGGCCGCGTTTAATCAGCTCCCCGGCCTCGCTTCGCGACGAAGCCAGGCCACGCTCCACGAGGAGCTTATCCAACCTCTCCAGTGAGCGTCCCGCCATAGAAATCCTCCACCGCCAAAGCGATCCCTTCTCCGGTGAGCCCCTGATCCTCCAGCTGCTCCGCCCTCGTCGCGTGCGCGATATATTTCGGCTCCACTCCCATGGCCCGCACCGCGCAGGAGTATCCTTCCAGCGACGCTCTCGCCGCTATGGCCTCCGCCGCCCCGCCGTCCCTGTAACCGTCCTCGGCTATGACTACCAGGGAATGAGCGCCGAGCAGAGCGTCTATCGTCTCCCAGTCCATCGGGGATACAAACCTCAGATCGACGACAGTCGGGTCGCAAAAACCTCTCGCGTCGCATATCTCGGCGGCGTCGAGCGATATTTTAACTGCGGCCCCGATGCCCATCAGACAGACTCCCTCGCCGCGCCTCAAAACCTCCGCTTTTTTCCATGGCGCCGGAACTTCCGAGCCGCGCGAGAGAGACTTGGGGGCTATTCCCTTTGGATAGCGGATCATGACCGGTATATTTTTCTCGAACCAACAGGACATCATATAAGAGAGATCGACCATGTCGCGAGGAGACGCCATGACAAGTCCCGGCACGCTCCTGCACCACGCCATGTCGAGGAGGCCCTGGTGGGTCTCTCCGTCCTCGCCGCTGAGCCCCGCCCTGTCCACCGCCAGAAGCACCGGCATGCCCTGCATACATATATCGTGCACGATCTGATCCATGGCGCGCTGGAGAAACGTGGAATATACGCAGACGACCGGCTTCATGCCTCCGGCCGCGAGCCCGGCGGCGTATGTCAGCATGTGCCCCTCGGCTATGCCGACGTCGAAATACCTGCGCGGAAATTCGCGCTTGAAATCGCGGAGCTTCGTTCCCTCCTCCATAGCCGCGGTAAGAGCCACTATCCGCTCGTCGCGAGCCGCGAGCTCCATTATATTGTCGGCAACGGCCTGACTCCAGTCCGGTTGACGCGCTTCGACCGGCCCCGGGCGGGATTTTTCCCCTATGACTGTGCCGGAGCTGACGCCGTGAAAAGACGCGGGCCGCTCCTCGGCCTCCGCGCAGCCCTTGCCCTTTTTCGTTATCACGTGTATCAAAAGAGGCTTCGGATACTGCTTCGAGAGTTCGAATATCTCCTCGAGCTCTCGCGCGTTGTGCCCGTCGAACGGCCCCCAGTAGCTCATGCCCATATCGATAAAAATATTGTCCGGCAGCAGGAGCGATTTGAGCTTTGTCTTGACCTTCGCGAGCCGGACGGCCATCATTTTTCCGTCCTGCATGGCCCTGCACTGATCCTTTACAAACTGTTTCAGGCGTCTGTATGGCGCGCTTACGGACAGCTTTGCGAGGTGCTCGGCCATCCCGCCGACCCTAGGGCTTATGGACATCTTATTGTCGTTCAGTATCACAGTCAGCTTCGTGTCGCACTCCGATATATTGTTCAGCGCCTCGAACGCGAGTCCGTTCAAAAGAGCTCCGTCGCCGATGACCGCCACAACCTCATGTCCCAGCCCGCGAAGATCCCTAGCCTTCGCGAAACCGAGCGCCGCCGAAATGGACGTGCTGCTGTGCCCTGTATCGAATACGTCGTATTTGCTCTCTATTCTTCGCGGAAACCCTGAAATGCCGCCTTTTTGCCTAAGCGTATGAAATCTGTCCAGCCGGTCGGTCAGAATCTTATAGGCATATGCCTGATGTCCCACGTCGAAAATTATCTTGTCCCTTTCCGGGTTGAACGCGCGAAGCAGGGCGACGCAAAGCTCGACCGCCCCCAGAGAGCCTCCCAGATGCCCGCCGTTTTTGAGAACGACGTCGATTATGATGCTCCGGATCTCCTCGCACACCTTTGTTATGTCGTCATGCCCCAACAGGGCGAGTTTTTTGTAGTTTTGCACAGAACCCAGAATGGAACCGACGTAATTTACCGCCATTACCTGCTCCTTTCCGAAAGAGACTCCGCCAGATCGATCAGCGGGTCTCCGTCGGGAAATAACGGCGACAGCGAGTCCATTGCGCGCGACGATTCCTCCATGGCCAAACGCCTTGCCCCTTCGAGCCCGTACGACGATACAAAAGTCATCTTATCCTGAGACGCGTCCTTGTTGGGCGTCTTGCCAAGCTCCTCGGCGAGGCCGGTCACATCCAGAATATCGTCCACTATCTGAAACGCCAGCCCAAGATGCGTCCCGTAATCGCCGTAATGCCGCAGCGTTCTTTCGTCAGCCCCTCCGAGGATCGCCCCCGACACCACGGAAGAGCGTATCAGAGCGGCGGTCTTGGCTTCGGCTATGCGATATACGAAATCATCCGAGGCCATCCGGCTTTGGGCGTCAGTATCGAGCACCTGGCCTCCGCACATGCCCGCGGGGCCCGAGGCTTCGCTCAAACAGGCGACGGCCCGCGAGGCAAGCTCGGCGGGAACGCCGTTCGAATTGAGGCCGGACAGGGCGAAACCGAAAGCCCAGATCATGAGCGAATCCCCCGCAAGCACAGCCAGACACTCGCCGAAAACCTTGTGGCTGGTCGGACGCCCCCGCCTCAGATCGTCGTCATCCATGCAGGGCAGATCGTCATGTATCAGCGAGGCCGTGTGGATGAATTCTATGGCGCACGCCATCGGCATGGCCATCTCCGGCGCGAGGCCGCACCGTTCGGCCGAGGCGAGACAGAGCGCGGGGCGAAGCCTTTTGCCGCCGGCCATGAGGGAATAGGACATGGCGTCGGCCAATCGAAGCGGCATCCCCTCTCCGGGAAAAGAGAAGAGAGCGGAAAGATATTTTTCAAATTTGTCGGAATAGGTGGAACTCAACAGGGACAGGGCGTCCCGACGGGCCGGCATATCGGATTCAGCCATTAGCCGGCGCCTCATCACGCGTTTCGTCGGTTTCCCCGTCGCTCGTCAAAATCGTCACCCTGCGCTTCGCGTGATCGAGATATTCCCGGCATCCCCTGATCAATTTCACACCCTCCTCGAAAAGAGCGAGCGAACTTTCCATTCCGAGATCGTTCGACTCGAACTCGTCTATGATGGCCTGAAGTCTTTCCATATCGTCCGTAAAGCTCATGGGAACGTTCTTCCTTTCAATAATTCATATGATTTTAAGTATACCAGAATCATTTATTATAAAACACATTATATATAGAGGTGGCGAAAAAGCGGAGCGGGTATTCCCATAAAAATATTTTCATGCTATAATTTTTCAGTTATGTGACTTTTTTGAGCGTTGCAGCTCTTTTCAAGGAGGTAGTGAGGAATGTCCAAGCATTGTGACTGCTGCGGCAGAGGGCCCGTCACGGGCAATGCCGTCAGCCACTCGAACCGCCATACAAGACGTCGCTGGCTCATCAACCTGAGGAGCGTCATGCTCGACGTGGGCGGCGGTGAATCGAGACGGTTCAAGATATGCACGAAGTGCCTTCGCTCCGGCAGAGTAAAAAAAGCTGTGTGACGATAAATAGCGGCCCTCGCGGATGCGGGGGCCGTTTTTTTATCCAAGCGCCACGTCGAGGATCATCATTATCAAAAATCCTGCCATGACTCCCATAGTCCCGACGGCGGAATGTTCCCCCAGATGAGCTTCCGGTATCAGTTCCTCCACCACGACGTAGAGCATCGCGCCCGCCGCGAACGACAGCAGCCACGGCATCACCGGCGCTATGACGCCCGCCAGCAGCACGGCGGTCAATCCGAATACGGGCTCCACCGCGCCCGATAAAATTCCAAGCATAAGGGATTTTCCAGTGCCTATGCCCTCCTGACGAAGCGGCAGCGAAATTGCGGCGCCCTCCGGAAAATTTTGAATACCTATGCCAAGCGCGAGCGCGACGGCGGAGGCGTAGTACGACGGATCTTCTCCGTGCTGGGCGGCAAGGGCGAACGACAGCCCCACGGCCATTCCCTCCGGAATATTGTGCAGCGTGACCGCTGAAACGAGCAGCGTAGTGCGCTTCATGGACGAGGGAAGCCCCTCCATCGTGTTCGATTCGGGATGAAGATGCGGGATCAAACGGTCGAGGCACAGAAGAAAAAACACTCCCAGCATAAATCCGCCGGCGGCAGGGATCCATCCTGTTTGCCCGGCTGCCTCGGCCTCCTCTATCGCCGGTATGAGCAGGCTCCACACCGACGCCGCCACCATGACTCCAGCGGCAAAACCCAAAAATATCTTCTGCGCCGTCGGATTTGATTTTTGATGAAAAAACAACACAGTCGCGGCGCCGAGCGACGTCATCAGGAAAATAAAGCCGACTCCCCCGGCTGCCCATGCCAGCGCTTGCGTGTTCATATCAAAACCTCCAGTAGAACGCTAGTATGCCGTCCCGACAGCGAACCTTCGCGGAAAGCCCGTCTTTCGTTTGCGTCATTTCGTTGCTCACAGCCCATTGCGTTTTCCGTTCGAGCCGGACTCCGTCGAGCGGCCACTTGACCCCGCTGACGCCGACTCCATCGCAGGAGTCCGTCATGGAGATGAGAGAGACCGCTTCCGGGGGGCGGGAAAAATTCACCGTGGCCTCGCGCCCCGGATATATGAAAAAAACGCCCTCCGTCTCGTCGATCATACAGCGGCATAGGGCGTTTTCATATAAAGCTATGGTATCGAGGACGCTCACAAGATGATCGAGCGCGCCTCCAAAACATCCGGAAAGTATAAGCACTGGCTCAGTGCCGCCATGCGTGCCGTTTTTCAATTCGTCTCCGAACAATGAGAGGGCGAGCTGAAAATCCGTCCTGTCCTTGTCCCTGTCGTACAGACGCTCGTGAGCGCCTCTGGAGAGCGCCCATTGCCAGTCGTCGGGGGTCGAGCTGTCCCTGTCTCCCACCAGTTCGCCCGGCGCCACGTCCGCAGCCCGGCACGACGCCACTCCTCTGTCGACGGCCCACACGCGCGGCGAATTGCGGGATACAAAGTCGCACATCCAGGATACGTCGGGAGGCCTGCCTCCAAGCAGGAACAGCGCGCGATCCGCCTCGCCCGCTCCCGCCGCGTCCGACAAGATGGCAACGTCCCGGGACTCCGCCACGCGCAGCGTGCCCATCGCTACTTCGATACCCCCAGCCGTTCGAGTATCTCCTCCGCGCCATCCTCGTCCACAAGTATCTCCCTCGGGCGAGCTCCGTCGGCCGGACCTATTATTCCAGCCGACTCCATCATGTCGACTATGCGCCCAGCCCTCGTGAAACCCACGCGGAGACGGCGCTGCAATCCGCTTGCCGACGCCATTCCGCTCGATATGACGACCTTGACGGCCTCCTCGAACAACGGATCGTCGCAATTGCCGGATTCCTCGAAACCGGCCGGGGCGTTGCCCTGGTCGTCTATATCTGTGTAGATAGGCTCTCCGAACATGTTGATCAAATAATCGAGCCAGCGGGCTATTGAACGTTCGTCTATCCACGGCGACTGCACGCGGATCGGCTTGGGGTTCTGGGTCGACAGGAAGAGCATATCGCCCTTGCCGAGCAGTTTTTCAGCGCCGCCCGTGTCGAGTATCGTGCGGGAGTCCATCATGGACGGAAGCGTAAACGCCACTCGCGCCGGAACGTTTGCCTTGATGAGGCCGGTGATTACGTTGACGGACGGACGCTGTGTCGCCAGCATCAGGTGAATGCCGGTGGCGCGCGCCATCTGAGCGAGACGGCAGATATACTCCTCAACCTCTTTCGCGGCCGTCATCATGAGATCGGCCAGCTCGTCCACCACTATCACTATATGAGGAAGGCGATCCTTCGGCAGAACTATTTCGTTATAGGACGCGAGGTTTCGAACGCGCGACATCGCGAAAAGCGTGTAGCGGCGTTCCATCTCCCGTATCGCCCAGCCGAGCGCGTGAACCGCCTTTTTCGGATCGGTGACAGGCGGGGTCAGAATGTGGGGTAATTTTTCATATACCGCCATCTCCACGCGTTTGGGATCGATAAGAACCATCTTCAGCTCATCGGGCTTTCTCATGGAACAGAGACCCACTATGCAGGCGTTCACGAAGACGCTCTTGCCGGAGCCGGTAGTCCCGGCCACAAGCAGATGGGGCAGATCCTCGAGCCCGGAGACGAGCGCGTCGCCGTTTATGGTGACGCCCATCGGCAGAGGAAGGCTGCGGTCGGTGTTCTGATACGCCTCCTCCTCGATAATCGAACGAAGCGTTATACCGCGCCTCTTGGGATTCGGTATCTCGATACCGACATACGGATGCCCCGGGATGGGCGCCTCGACCCTGAGGCTCGCGACGGCCAGAGCCATGGCGAGGTCGTTGGAGAGCGCCACGATCTTGTTCACCTTGACGCCTGGCAACGGCTGCACCCTGAACTGAATTACAGTCGGGCCTATGAGTATATCGGCGAGCTCCGCCTCCACCCCGAACTGGGCGAGGGAGTCTATTATCCTCTCCCCCCACGGGCGGGCCATATCCTCCGTTATGCGTTCATCGTCGTCGTCCGCCCTGCCGTAGACCTCAAAAGGCGGGGGAAATTGTCCCGGCGGGGCCGACTTTCCATCCTCCTCAGGATCCATCTCATCGACGGTTTCCACCTCGAGCGGGGAGGGCAGATCCATCTCCTCGTCGTCTTTTCCCGAGGCCACCGTCATATCGTCGTCCTCAGGCTCTTCCGGTTCTTCCGGGTTATCTTCGTCGGACTCCTCGTCCTCATCGGACTCCTCCGGGGCGGGATCTTCCTCCGCGCCGCGTTCGCGCCTGGCGAACATGCGCATGGCCACCCCGCACAGGTAATCGTAGGCGGACTGGAAGGGGGCGGTAAAGCCGAAGAAATACAACGTAAACGATATGGCCGTCATGCCGATCAGCGTAGTGCCGAGCGGCCCAAGGTTCGTGTAGAGCCATTCGGCGGAGACAAGACCCGCGCGGCCCGCCTCCAATATGGAGCCCATCCTCGGCCGGAACATCGGCGGCGGCATCTGCATGAGTCCGAACGTGAGGGCGACGCAGAAATAGAGGGTCAAAACGCCAAGCGTCTGATTTATCGGGCGGGGAATCCGCTTTCCGCATATAAAGGACATGCAGACGTAAAGAACGAATAGAAGAACCACGAGCACTCCGCCGCCGAGATTTTCAATCATCAGCTCTTTGAGCGTGAGGCCGAACGCGCCGGCGAGGTCGGATATGACGCTCGCGATAAGGTATATGTCAATCAACAGGAACAGTGACACGGCTATCGTGAAATGCACGGCAAAACGCTCGGCCAACTCGTTTATGCCGGCGTTCCATTTTTTGAGCAGGCTCTTTTTCGGCGCGCTATAGGTCTTTTTAGCCTCCGGCTTCGTCGATGGTTTGGCTATTTTTCTGCTTTTAGGCGGCATTTTCCGCGTCGGCGCCTCCCACTATCATTTTTTTGATCAATATGGCCGGCTGTCCGTCGGTGACCGGCACTCCCTGCCCCGATTTCCCGCAGGTGCCGGGATCGAGAGTGAGATCGCGTCCGACGGCCTCGATGTTCATTAGCGCCTCCGGGCCGTTGCCCGCCAGAGTGGCGCCCTTCACAAGCGGCCCGACCCGGCCGTTTTCGACAAGGTAACCTTCGGTAACCTGAAAGACGAAATCGCCGGAAGTAGGGTTGACCTCTCCGCCGCCCATTTTTTTAACGAGCAATCCGCTGTCCATACCGCTCAGCATATCCTCGAACGAGCTGGAACCGGGGGTGATGAACGTGTTGCTCATGCGCGGCATGGGAAGATCGTGGTATGACTCGCGGCGGCCATTTCCGGTGAGGGGGAGCCCCCCTCGCTTCGCCGAAAGGATATCGGTCATGTAGCTTTTTAAAACGCCATTTTCCACAAGCACGTTCCTGGCGGCCGGAGTGCCTTCGTCGTCGAACGAGTACGACCCCCACATGCCCCGCAATGTGGCGTCGTCCACTATATTCACAACAGGGTTAGCGACGGCGGCGCCTAGCTTGTCCCTGAACGTTGAAAAATCCTTCTGAACTATATCGGCTTCGAGCCCATGTCCGCAGGCCTCGTGTATCATGGCGCCGCCGGCCCGTCCGTCGAGGAGCACGGTCATGGTTCCGGCCGGGCACTGTCTCGCGTCGAGCATCTTAACGGCCCGCTCCATGGCGGAATGAGCTATATTCCGCGGGGAATCCGGCCTCGATAAGCCGGATGACGACCAGAAATCCCCCAAACCCTGTTTCAGGGATCTGACCTCGTAGCCGGTCTCCACAACATCGCCCCGTTCGACGACAACAAAGACCGCAAACGAAGTGTAAAACCGCTCCTCTTCGGCCAATGACCCGTCGCCGCGCACTATCAGGACGGACTTATCGCTCGCGCTGTAGCGGAACGTCACCTGCTTCAGATATCGGCACTCCGACCTGAGGGAAGAATCCAGTTCGCGCAGAAAATCGGTTTCGATAGGCGGCATAGGCCGGATTGCCCCCTCGAACAGCGAACCCTCGCCTTTGCAGCGCGTTATCGCGAGCCCCGACATATCCGACGCCTCCGCCATGGCCGCGTTTACGTCGGACATTTTAGTCCCGATGGCGTGAGCGTATACGGAGCTCTCCCCCATCGCGACGCGCACGCCCAGCCCCTCATACTGCGAGGATGACAGCGTATCCATGCGACCGTCCTCGTATTTCACGGAATGGGACGTCCCTCGCGACGCGTAAAGATCCGCGTAGTCGGCGCCCCTGATGCCAGCAATAGACTCCCTTATATCAGATAACCCCATTCAAACTATCCCCCGTTTGCGTCCATCCGCTCGATTGCCATACCCTCGCTCGCGAGCGCGGTAATGATGTTGTCGGTTTCCACCTCGTAATCCGGCGAACAAAAAATCGACACCACCCCTTCCTCCCGCTCGTTTTGCAGAAAGGCCACTCCCTCATACGCGTCGATAGTCCACGATATGTAGTAAATATCCTCTTTCGGCACTTTCAGAATAAAACGCTTCATTTCCGCCATAAAATCATCAAACTACTTTCCGGCGGCGGATTTCTGAGCCGCCAGATGTTCCTTGTACGTACGGGTGAAAACATGGGAGCCGTCCGCCTTGGCGAAGAAAAACAGCATATCGGTATCGGCGGACCGGAGCGCCGCTTTCCAGGAACCCGCCGATGGAGTCCCTATATTCTCCGGCGGTAATCCCTTGTGTATGTACGTGTTGAAAGGAGAGTCTATCTTGACGTCATTATAACTCACAGTCGTTATTTTTACGCCGCGCATCCTCCAGGCATACACCACAGTGGCGCATGACTGAAGGGGCATGTCGTTTTTCAGCCTGTTTTTAAAGACCCCGGCTATTATCGTTCGGTCGGAATCTATGAGAGCTTCTTTCTGGACGATGGAAGCAAGAATGCCGAGAGAGGTCATATCCCCGCTCGTGGCTTTTGGGGGGATATATTCTCCATGGAGTTTCCACCACATGTCGGACGCGGCGCGCACAAGTCCGTCGGCCAGTCCGTCGCCGGGATCGAACGCGTACGTCTCCGGCGCGAGATATACCGTCCTGTCCGTGTTCCCCCCGGGAAGCAGAGGCCTCAAGGCGGCAGGAAAATTTTCGTCGCGTCCGAGCGCCTCGCCGAGCGATATGCCGCCATCCTCGCGCCCGAGCGACGCCGCTATCTCCTCGAACAGAGCGCCGGGCAATATCGTTATCGTCGGAACCTCAGGCTTTATCGTCGCCAGTTCGAGGGCAACATCCTTCGGCCGTCCGGCCGTGACCCGGTATACGCCGGGAATCATTTTTCTGTCGATGCCGGCGCGGGACATCCATTTGGCGAGCTGCGCCGCGCTTGTCACAGCGCCCGCGCGCTCGAATTCGGACGCTATCTCCCGCGCGCTCTGTCCGGGAAAGACGAGGACTTCGACGACGCTTCCGGCTGAGGCAGGAACGCTCTCCCGGTACATCTCCATACATATTCCAGCGACGCCCGAAGCTATCACGCACAAGAGAAGCAAAAAACCCACGATCTTATTCAATAAAACGTCACCTCTTTGACACAGCGTCCTCTTTTTTTATCATATTCAATTATAGCCGATATCTCACGCGAGATCCCTTTTTAAAAGGCCCCACAGCTCTTCAGGAGGCGCGGTCATATCCGCCGCGAGGTAAGGACGATCCGTCATCCGTCCTACGCGGGAGAGCGCCACGCCGGATTCGGCAAAAACGCCCTCCGCGATATGAGCTTTCTCCGCGCTCACCACCGCCATCAGGCTTCCTGAAGCTACAAGGCTAAGGGGATCGAAACCAAGGGCAGTGGAAACGCGGCGCGTATACTCGTGAAGCGGCGCCGAAGCCACATCGATATCGGCGGACAACCCCGACAAGCGGCATATTTCGCCGAGTCCGCCCCAAAAACCGCCTTCGGTGGGGTCGTGCATAAAGGACGCGTGATCCCGCATAAGACGCGACTCTTCCAGCACGGAGGTCTCCTCCATCCAGCCCTCGATTTCCGCTGTCTCGCTCTCCGACATCACGCCCTTCAACAGATCCGGCCTGTCCGACGCGAGTATCGCCATACCTTCAGTCCCGATATGTCCCGTAACGAAAATGACGTCGCCGGGGCGGATGTCGGAAGCGACGTAAGCCCTGTCGGCAGTTCCGATCAAAGCCGCCGAGAGCACCGGATGGTTGTAGAAATCGTTGAATTCCGTGTGACCTCCGACGACGGCTATGCCCAGACGTTTACATTCAATATGTATCTCGCTCATTACGCCGGAGACCGCCGATTCTCCCATATGGGGCGGGAAAATGAGCGTCACCGCGATATATGCGGGTTCGCCGCCCTTTGAGGCAATGTCGTTGACGTTGATCCTCACGAGCAGCTTCCCTGCGCCCTTAGCTGCGCCCACTATGGGATCCGCCGCAAACACGAGCAGCTTTTCCCCGGGCCATCTGATGACCGCCGCGTCCTCGCCAACGGCGGGGCCGACGATCACCTCCGGCCTGACCGCCCCCAGAGCCCCGAACACGGAGCGCGAAAGCGCCTCTGGCGACAGTTTGCCCGACTGGTTTTTCATTTCTCCGCTCATAGCGCGGATACCGGCTCAAAACGCCTCACGCTGTGAGCGCATCCGCAATAATTCTGTCTGTATAGACCCATTTCCCCGCTCCTTGCGATCGATAATTTAAAACCGTCGTTTTTTCTCCACACGCGCTCGATCCACGCAATGCCCGCATTTTTAGCGACCGAAGCGCCTATGCTGTTTATGAGCTCAGGGGACTTGTGCGGGCTTATCGACAACGTAGTGCACAGACGCCCATACCCAAGCGACGCGGCGTAAGCGGCCGAGGCCGCCAGCTGTATCCCGAAACAGGCTGCGCATCTGGCCCCGCCCTCGGGCTCTCCCTCCATACCGCTCGTCGCGTCGAACCAGGCATCAGGTTCGTAAGGCGCGAATTCGGATTTTCCTCCCAGTCGCTGCGAGAGCATCCTCAAGGCGTCCGCGCGGCGCGCCCATTCCCCCTCAGGATGAATGTTGCTTCCGTAGAAAAACGCGTCCACCTCGTACCCTTCATTGCGGAGCGCGGGCCACGGAACGGTGGCGTCCGGCGCGCAGCAGACGTGTAGCAGGACGCGTTCTTTCATTCTGGCGCCGGCAAAATGGGCGGTTCGGCATCGCGTTCCTCTTCCGCCGGAGCGTCAGGGGTCTCCGGAAGGGGGCGCGCCTTCGACGCGAATATGAGAAACCCGGTGTGGGCCGTCATCATATCGTCCGGCCTTATGCGCTTGGGATCCGTCTTAAGATAACGCATCAGGAGCTCCAACACCTGCACGTCCACAAAATCCCACTCGCCCAGTGCCACAAGCGTCTTTTCTATCTGGTTGAATGTCGGAACGAGTATGCCCAGCCGGTGGCCCCAGGCCAGGGCATCGTGCGCTACGCCTATAAAATCCCACGGATTCTGGACGTCGAGAAAGACGGCGTCCGCGCCGCGTTCATCGAACCCATCCCTCATATCCCGAACCTTGAACTCTATCCTGTGGGCGACTTTCCAGCGTTCGGCGTTGTTCCTGGCGAGATTCGAGAACTCCTCGCGCCTGTCGTAGGTCACGACGCGCCCGGTATCCCCCACAAAGTGCGCGAACACGGCAGCCATGGCGCCTGAACCGGTTCCGCACTCCACAACCGTGGCCCCCGGGCCGAAGTTGAGATGTTCTATTATGAAAGCGCTATCTTTCGGAAATATGACCTGAGTCTGGCGCTTTATCCTCCTGGTGTACTCCCCGATGCTCGGGCGAAGTATGAAAAACGGAGAGTTCGTGTTCGTGTTTATTATATCGCCGTAATCCATCCCTATCATATCGTTGTGCTTCATCTGCCCAAGATGGCTGCCCTGAATCGATCCCGGAGACAGGCGCACCATAAAACTGTCTCCCTTGACAGGGGACCAGAGAAAGACGAGATCGCCCTCCGCCAGCATCTAAAGCAGCGACTCCACTGCCGCGGCTATACCCGCAGCGGAAAATCCCATCCTGGCTATCACTTCGTTCGACGCCCCCGACTCGGCATAGCGCGTGACGCCTAGGTTTTTCAGCTTGACGGAAATCCCCGCGCGGGCCAATATCAACGCGGCGACAGCGCCCAGCCCTGTGTCGGCGTGATGATCCTCGCACGTCACGAGGGGGTTTTTGCCCACTCTGGACAGAAATTCGTCGCCCGACATCCCGAGCGGGGAAGACGAATGAAGCACCTGAACCTTTATCCCCTTCGCCGCGAGCAGCCCGGCGGCGGCGTACGCGGATACGGCGGTATGTCCCATCGAGAGGATCGTGGCGTCCCCGCCTGCCTTCAGCAAGTCCAGCTGTCCGTATTTATATACATAATTCTCGTCGAAAAACGGCGTGCCGTCCTCTTTCAGAAGCACGGGCAAAACGCCGCGCCCGACCGCGAGACAAACGTTCGACGGCTCGGAGAGCATCCAGCGGGTCGCCCTGTCCGTCTGGTTCGGGTCTGCCGGAACGACGACCTTCCACCCGAAGCAGTTTCGCAAAAGCCCGACGTAATCTATGCACTGATGGGTGACGCCGTCCTCGCCGACGTCGAGCCCGACGTGCGTGAGCACCGTCTTTATCTGGGCGCCGTTTATGTCGTTGAGCCTCTGTTGGTTGTAAGCCTCATCGACGCCGAACACGCCGAAATCGGCCCAAACTGCGACTATCCCGGCTGTTGACGCCGCTCCCGCGAGCGTCGCCGCGCAGTGCTCCTGAATGCCGAGCTGAATGAAACGAGACGGAATTTTTTTGAGAAATATGTCCGTCTTGACGGAGGGCGCGAGATCGCAGTCGAACGCCACTATGGGGGTTCTGCCCGATACGCCGAAATTCTTCTCCGCCACATCGGCGAGGGCCGCTCCAAAAGCCCCCCGGTTGTCCTTCTTGTCCGACGCGGTATAAATGATCGGGACTCCGGTATCTATCTCCGGGGCGACGCGCTTGACCTCGCGCCCGCGCGGAAGCTCTTTGCGCCTCAGCTCCCTGAAAATCTCTATTTCTGCCGGGTCGCCGCCGAGCTCGGCGACAGCCTTGACCAGAAGGTCTCCGGACGGGGCTTTTCCGTGATACTCGTGCGTGCCCTCCATAAAAGAGACGCCCTTGCCCATGATTGTGTGACAAAGTATCACGGCGGGCTTTGGCGAGGCCACAGCCTCCTTCAGCGCGCGATAGAGCGCCTTGTAGTCGTGCCCGTCGCACTCGAGGACTTCCCATCCGTCAGCGGCCCAGATGGCGGAAATATTTACCGGCATTACGCTCTCTATGGAACCGGAAATCTGAATGTGGTTGTAGTCTATGAGGGCGGTTACAGAAGACAGGTTCTCTTTCACGGCGACCCGCCTGGCCTCCGCGATCTGCCCCTTAGGCTGCTCCCCGTCGCCCATCGCCACGAACACCCTCGACTTGCGCCCGCATACTTTGTCGGCTATCGCGAAGCCCACGCCGGCGGAGAGTCCCTGCCCCAGATTGCCGGTCCCCCAGTCGACCCCGGGAACCTCCCGCTCGACATGTCCCTGATATGGGCTTCCGGCTCTGCGGAAATTTGGGATGACATGCTCCCTTTCCATAAAACCCCATTCGGCGAGCGCTCCATAAACTCCAGGAGACGTATGTCCATGACTCGTGACCATTCTGTCGTGTTCCATTTCGTCGCGATTGTCGGGGGTGAGATTCGCGCAGGCGAGCAGCATGGTGTATATGTCCATGCTGGAGAGCGAGCCGCCGGGGTGCCCGCTGGAGGCCATAGCCGTCATCAGCACGGCGTCGAGTCTGCTCTTCTCAGCCATTGCGCTTAAAATGGACGCGTGCTCATCGGTGACCTCGCTAACGGAAAAATTACGAAGAGGCGAGAGTTTTGCAATGCTGTTTTTATTCATCGCTCCCGTGCTCACAATTACGATCCCCTTTCAGTCAACACAAATTTTCAAGCGTACTCGGTTATTTTATCACTGATGTAAGGTTTCCAAAAAAAAAGACCCCCGGTAACCCGGGAGCCCTTTGGCAATCATGAGACGACTCTGGCTTTCTACTTCTTGTATGTGAAATAAAGCGTCTGGCTGTCGCGTTTCACGAGCATGACGATCGTTTTCGCTTCGCCTCGCAGAGCGCGTTCCCAGTCGGAGACGCTCGATATCGCCCGGCGATTGACCTCCATGATATGATCGCCCTCCTTGATGCCCATTTCGTCGGCAACGGAACCCCGCTCGACATCCAGAACCACGACGCCCTGGTCGGACTCCAGCCCGTAGCTATCTTTCCGCTCCGGAGTGATTGGGCCAACCGTCGCGCCGACGCGGGTCGACTCGTCGTTGTCGGACGGTCTTCCCCTTTCGCGGCCGCGCTGTGTTCTGCCTGCGCCGCTGTCCGGCATCGTGCCCAAGGACACCTTTATCGTCTGTTTCTTGGAGTCGCGGTATATATCCATGGATACCTCGTCGCCGGAAAGCTTGTTGCGTATACACAGGACGACGTCCTGACTATTTTTCATATCTTTGCCGTCGATGGCGATTATCACATCGCCTCTCCTGACGCCGGCCTTCTCCGCTGGCGAACCTGAAACGACGTCGGATATGACGGCGCCGTTTTCAGCGGGAAGCTTATACGCCTCCACAAAACCGGGCGTCACATTCTGAAGGACAACTCCGAGCCAGCCGCGCTTTACCTCGCCGTTCTCGATGAGGTCGTTCATTATCTGTTTGGCCATGTTGACCGGAACGGCAAAACCGATTCCCTGAGCGTATGGGACTATAGCGGTGTTGATGCCGACGACCTCGCCTTTCAGATTGATGAGCGGGCCTCCGCTGTTGCCCGGGTTAATGGCGGCGTCCGTCTGCATAAAACCCTGAAAATTTATGTCGGCGGCCTGCAGCGTGCGATTTTTGGCCGAAATTATACCGACCGTGACTGTGTTCTCAAAGCCATGGGGATTGCCTATCGCCACGACCCATTCGCCAACCTCCGCCGCGTCGGAATCCCCCAGCGGAAGCGAATGCAGGTTGTCGGCCCCGATCTTAATGACCGCCAGGTCGAACGTCGGATCGCGGCCTATCAGCTCGGCGTCGAGCGTCCGCCCATCCATCATCGTGACCGTGATCTTGTCGGCGCCCTCGACCACATGGTTATTCGTGAGAATATAACCATCCTTGCCATCGACGATGAATCCGGAGCCCTTGCCGCGCATGGGAACCATCCGTTTGAAGTTGTCGAATTCGCGCCCGAAAAACTCCCTGAAAAACGGATCGTTGGCAAAGGGGTGAGGATTGCGCGTCACCATGGTCTCCGTGTCGATATTGACGACAGCGGGCGAACAATCCTTCACTATCCCAACGATGGGGTTGTTGGTATAGACGTCCACTCCGACGGCAGAAACCGCCGCCCGGGCGTTTGTGACAAATAGAACGGTGAGAAACGCGACGACTATACCTGTTATTGCCATATTTCGTTTATACATGTTCTTCACCTCCAAATATTACCCACAGACGGATTTATTATAATCATCATTTCTCCCATATCAATATCGTAAATGTTCAATTAGTAAAGACCAATTCTACGCAGGCAACCTTGACAAGCTATAAAAAAACTGTAGAATAAAAACTCGTTGGACATTGGGGAATGGTGCAACGGCAGCACGCCTGACTCTGGATCAGGTAATCCTGGTTCGAATCCAGGTTCCCCAGCCAAGGATACGGTCCCATCGTCTAGTGGCCTAGGACGCCGGGTTCTCAGCCCGGTAACAGGGGTTCAAATCCCCTTGGGACTGCCATTTTCCAAAGAGACAAGATGAAAAATAACGCGGCGAGGCTGATTAACACAAGCCTCGCCGTGTTTCTATCGGGAGAGGAATTGCGACAAGATGATATAATACACAGCGATAAATGGCCCACAACGCGGCCCACAAAATGTATTATGGTGCTAATAACACAAAAGCTATCGGAGATAACTTGAGAATAATAACTAGAATACTGTTTGGTGTACTGCCTGTGAGGATGGCGGCTCTGACCGGTTTATTGGTGATAATCCTGGTTCTTTGCGCGATGACGCGCAATAGCTGAAGTGCGCCCGAGGCCGGCGCTGTGATGAGGAAGGAAGAAACAAAATTATGATAAACAAAACTCAGACATTGACTGCGGTTATACATTAAGAGTGGGAGCCCTCCCAGCTTTTTGTGTTATTTTGCCTATTGACACTCATGCGCATTATGCGTATCATGTAGCTGTAAGGGAGATGAGCGCATGAAGTTTCGGGATATAGAGAAAATAATACTGGCCGACGGATGGACATTCAAAAGCGCCAAAGGCTCGCATTATCATTATGTACATCCCGAGAAGCCCGGAAAAGTGACTATCCTTTGCCATTCCGGCGATATCTCGCTCATCATCGCCAAAGCCATATTAAAACAAGCCGGATTATAAGGAGGTCTTGAATATGAAATTGACTTATCCAGCTATTTTCTATAAAGACGAGGAAACCGGCGCTTACGCGGTTGAAGTCCCCGATCTCCCCGGCTGTGCCACAGGCGGCGATACGCTCGCCGACGCCATTCTAATGGGGATAGACGCGGCGGCGGGCTGGGTTTTGATCGAACTGGAGGAAGGCCGCCTAGCTCCGGTCGCAAGCGCAATAGATGTGGTTCGTCCCGAACCGGGCGGCTTCGTTAGCCTGTTGGCGCTGGACATGGATGCATACGCCGAAAAATACGGGGATAAGTCCGTCAGAAAAAACCTTACTATTCCTGCATGGCTCAACACCTTTGCGGAAAGCTATCACGTGAATTTCTCGCAAGTGCTACAGGACTCATTAACCGAGATATACCAACAGCGACACGCATAAGGGTTATTTCCGCTCGTCGCGCGGATGATTATGAGGAGGGGTTGTACTATGTGGAGCAGAACGACGACTGAAGATGAAGAAAAAGAGCTTGCAAGGTTATCTCGCATGAAGGGAACTCCGGTAAATTATTCCGACTCTGACGCGCCCCGTACCGATTCTTCACGGAAGATTTATCAGGGAACGCCCTCTTTTTCGAAGAATATGAGCGAGCGTGTTGAAGCGGGGAAGTCCTGACATAGAACAGGCGTGTTATGGCCTTCAGCAAGAAATGAAAGACGTGCGTCAAGATATGAAAGACATGCGTCATGAGTTTAACACGAAGATGGATTCTAACTTTAGATGGTTAATAGGGACATATATCACGCTGACAGGCGTTATATTGGCCGCGTTTTATGCCTTCGCGGCATTGACTCGCCGGTAAATAACGACGAGGTTCACGCGAGAAAGAAGCCGGTGTCGGTGTTATGAGCGAAAGGGGGGAACCTAAATGAAATACTATGTCCTGATCCATAATGACGGGAAAGACTCCTGCTGGGGGGAATGCCCTGAACTACCCGGATGTTTTAGCCATGGCGATACTCCGGATGAGCTTATGTCCAATATGAAAGAAGCTATTGCTCTTTACCTTGAGAATGACGAAGCGACTATACCTGACCGCATCAGCGAAATCAGGGAATTGATAATATCATGAGCCCTGGGACGGGGCCTTTTAAACCCCGCGAGATTATAAGCGCTTTGCTAAAGCACGGGTATGTTCAAATTAGCCAGCGCGG
>JAITOL010000009.1 GCA_031289955.1 Synergistaceae bacterium | reverse complement strand
TGGGCCTACCAGGAATCGAACCTGGAACCTTCCGGTTATGAGCCGGTGGCTCTAGCCAATTGAGCTATAGGCCCACGAGAAAGAATTATACCACAGGCTTATTCGGATATGCAACCTATAGGACAGCTATCTATCGCTTCTTTTATGAAATCCGCCTTTTCACTTGTTTCATTTGGCTCAAGTAACGTAGCTTTGCCCGCTTCTTCGTCGAGGCCGAAGACATCCGGGCAAATCTGCATGCACACGCCGCAGCCTATGCAGGAATCCGAATCGATTTTAACAGCCAAACACAATCACGCTCCTCTGAAGCAGTGATTTTAAAACAATTTCGGTCACTCGTCAATTGCCAAAACCTTCGCCGCTTTATTTGTCCGCCGGGATGAACTTATAGCCGCCCGGGTTATCGCCATCCGGTTCTACAAGACCGATTCCCGGAAACGCCACGTGCATTCCGGCTATGGGAATTTTATTTTCCGATACGTATTTTAGAACCTCCAACCGTGTCCGAGCCGCAGCGACGGGATCCGAATCGTAGGTGACGGACACGCCCGGACGCGGCATCTGGATGGCCATCGCGTGCGTGAGGTCTCCCCATATCAGCAGTTTTTCGCCCTTCGATTCGAGCATGAACATCGTGTGTCCGGGCGTATGCCCGTAGGCAGCTATGGCGCGGATGCCGGGCAGTACTTCCGTTCCCTCCGCCGCGAGCTCGCCAGGAGTGATGGTCTCGAATCCGCCGGTGTATTTGCTCAGATATGCCCTCGCCTGCGCCGACCAGTCGTAATCGAGTTTCGATATGATCACGCCCGCGTTCGGATACGCTGGCGCGCCATCCTTCAAGAGACCGCCGATGTGGTCGCCATGGGCATGGGTTATAAGCACAGTCTTTACATCGGAGGGTTTCAGTCCGCGTGTTCCCATGTTACGCTCTATCTCGCGCCCGAAACCCGTATCGACCAGGATAGCGCCGTCAGGCGACTCTATCAAATATGCCGCGACAGCGGACGGATAAAGACCTGTCGGGATGAATTCAGCTATATCTTCGGAGGCGGCGCCGATCAGGATATCCAGCCCCCCCTCCCTCTGGGCTTCCGAGAGCATGGTCACGCTCATGTCGCCCACTTGCGCCGTAAACGTATCGCTGGCGGCGGCGTGCAGCTTCGACGCGTAAGCGGTCGAAAAGAGAAATGACAGTGCGATCACGAACATCATAAAGGAAAATTTCACAACATTTCACCCCTTTTGAGATAACAGCTTGTCGCCGGTTCCGCCATCATCTTTCAAACAACATTGACAACCGTCGCACTCCCACGATGAGACTGAGCTCTCGAGCCAGTCGGAAGCGGGATGAAAACGCGCGCCCAGATATGAGGCTATTTGAAGATGAAGGCATTTCACCGTCGTAATGGGTTGCCGACGCCGGACGGCGATGCCGCCGACCCCGCCCCTTCGCAGCGCCTCGTATCGCCTCGAAGCGTAACGCCGCAGAAATTTCTTTCGGTATGGGGATATACCCGCAAGCCGGAGACGCGCGTGGAATAAATGATAGAGACGCCATTCGTCCCGCCTGCCGGCTAAAACGTATTCCATGGCGGCGACTCCGTTTTGCGCTTCAAGAGCTCCCGCAACGCGCGACAGATGCGGACAAAGAAGCCAGAATGTAGTTGGAAACGGTTTGCCGTCTTTTTCCGCCGCGCATGCGATGACCTGCGGAAAACCTCGCTTGCACCTGCGGGCTGTATATGTGATTGTGCCGGTGGATATTTTGTCCGCCGCCCCCATGAGCCGCAGCCGCTCCGCGTCTTTTTTAGTGAAAGGATCCCGCCCGGCTCGTGGCCGGGACGGGTTTATTTTTTGCCGGTGCGTCTCTTGCCGCCCCTGGAATCTTTAATCTTGTTGTTGAGATCCGCTATCTTCTCGTCGCTCAGCTTCATGAAAGATGTGAGTTTCTTCTCAAAGTCCTCCTCGCGGCGAACAGGTTTAGGTTCCTTAACCTGGAGGGCCTTTATGGACAGGTCGATTCTACCTTTATCGTCAATCTTTATGACTTTGGCCGTCACCTGCTGGGAAAGTGTCAGCACATCCCCGACATTTTTCACAAAATTATAGGACAGCTCCGATATGTGAATCATCGCTTTCTGTCCGTTGTCGAGCCTAACAAAAGCCCCATAGGGAGCTATATGCTCCACTGTCCCGCTCAAGACATCCCCTATATTGACGACCGGGGAGCCAGGTGTCTTCTCTTCCACCATAGATGAATCGTACCTCCAGTTTTGATTGATTTAGCTAATTTTTTTGTCAGCAGGCAACCAAACCCACTTCAGAGGCGCCTCTCCTCCAAAAACCCGCAACAGCAGAAGATGATACTTTCCCCCCACTTTTACACGTTCACTATCATACCAGAATAATAAATTTCCGCTAGACTTATCAAGAGCGCTTTTGGTAACTTTCTCCTGAAAAATTGGCGAATAGAGAGCAAGCAGGCTCGAGCGTTCGAATTTTGGTTGTTTTTTGAGAAAATTCAATCTATTTCTCCGGGTCGACGGGACGCGGTTTATCCTGCCCATAGCCCGCCTCGGCGCGGCCCTGCGTTCGAGGGTGAATTTATATTGCGCGACGCGGCATTTTTTTATCGACCGCATCGTAGCTCTGTGGACCTTGAAATTTTTCAGGGCATTCGTGCCCAATATCGAACCGGCGCTCTTCGGACGAGCGCTACGCCACTGCACAAACAGCGCGGCGCCAACGCGAGCCTCAGTCCGCAATGGCTTGACGTCGACCTGTCTGAAATGCGTCATCACGGCGGCGGAGTTTTCCCGCTTCAGCGCTCCCAGATCGCGCACAACTATGCGTCCGAGGAATATGCGGGAGAGTTTTCTTCCAATCTCAGCTATAATGCGCGGCATATGTTATTTCGACTCGGCTTCCGCCACCGCTTCGAGAGCGCGCTCGATGCGGGAGAAAGGCTCCATCAGCTCCATATCCTCGGCGGTCTCGGTGAGCAGCTGAGCGAACTGGGATATTTTTGATATGTTTTCATCTGAGACTGTGATGCGAAGCGGCGCGCTGATATTGTCGGCCTGAAGCATAAAGACGCCCTGCTCCGCCGTAGGCTCGCACTGACCGCTCGTCTCGAGAGGAGAACGGCTGGACGTCTCCAGGACAACGGCAGGCAGCTTCGACAATTTCTGGACAGGGCCGATCAGTCCCTCATCCGCCAGAAGCCAGAGCGCCGGTTTTGTATCGATTGCGGATAACAGGTTGTCGAGTATGATATCTTCCCTAAGGTAAATGTCGAGAGCGCTGCCGTAAAGTATGCGCTCCAGTTTGGTGGGACGCACCGGCTCCGTATATCTGAAATCGGTCGGGATACCGCGGGAATCTGTCACAAGCGCGGCGCCCCTGAAATAATTCTCGCGTGAATCGACGGTCAGATATCCTATAAGTTGCCTTCCCTTATCAAGCACGTTATTCTACCCTCTTAATTATGATCACGCGAAGAAATTCAGATGCCCTTCCTCCGTGTCCTTCTCATCAGCGGACGCTTCCGGTTCCGCCTCGCTCTTGCGCTTTTTTTCCTTCTTGGCGTCGTCTCGGTTCTTCTCCTGATTTTTATCCCTAATCCTTACCTCGCCCTCCGACTCTGGCGTTTTTTGTACAGTGTTCATCTGCTGCATCGATCTCTTGACTATTTCGTCCTGCTGCATAGTCTGAAATTGATGGGCATTGGGGTCATTCTGAGCCTGATGCGCCTTGTGATCGACATTGTAAAGCGACAAGCTCGAGTCGATTGGCCTAAGCATGATGACACCTCCTTACAGACGGAGAACACGTCACTCGAAAGGCTTTATCTTGACCTCCCCGTCCTCGTAGACAAATTTTGTAAATCGCAGGTTCTCCCTGACGATATACCTCACACCGCGTATAGTGATAGTAACTCCGGGATGGCAGGTGTTTTTGACCCTAACCCGGCCTTCCATCTTATTTTTTTCCATATCCGTTTCGAGCTCTTCGAGACGCTTTTTCGTGGCGTCGCGCTGCGCCTTTATCTGAAATTTCGCCTTTGTAGTGCGAGCGAGCATTTCTTGTTTATCTTCGGTCATTTGCCCCTTCTGCTGTAGAGACTTCAGGAACACTATGTTCGCGTCCAGCTTTTCGAGCTGTTCGTCGAACTGTTTGATGTTCTCCTGGCTCCGCTTGCGTTCCTCCGCCAGCTCCGGCAACTCCCCAACCACAACTTCGGTTCTTGTTCCCATCTCGCTCCCGAGCACTTCACAGAGAACTTCGCTGCCGGCCTGAATTGTGCCGCCGACGATCTGCCCCTTCTTGCTTCCCATGGCGATGACCTCTCCGCGGGCGCCTATGTCGCTGTGCAGGATCGCCTCGGCCACCGCTACGTTTCCGTTGGAGCGGACATACGCCTGGTCGATATATCCGACGTTCACGTCGCCCTTCGCTATAAGGCGAGCCTTGCCCGTTCCCCGCACGCCTATCTTTATGGTCATGCTGCCTTCCGATTTGAGCGCGGCGCCCTCGACCACTCCCTCGACGATCATGTCGCTTCCTGAATTGACCTCGAAACCCTCGCGTACGCTGCCATGAACCGACACCGGTCCTATGAAGTCGATGTTTCCGACTCCGTAGTCGACGTCGCCCTTCACCTCGAATATGGGGTTGACCGACAGCTTGCCGTCCTTGATGATTACGCTGCCGTCGTATTCGGCGTAAAGGTGGAGTTTATCCTCTGACGTCGTCGTACCCTTGCCGGATGGGAGGTTTTTGTCCTTGCCGTTGTAGGCGGCGATTCTCTTTCCGGAGAGGCTCATGCCGTCCTGCCCGGCAACGGCGGGCGTCTTCTCGGCTATCTCCTGCCCCTGAATGACGTTTATCACCGCCCCGAGTTCCTTCATGTCCACCTTGTCGCCAACAGCCCTCGGCTTCAGGACGTTCAAATCCACTTTATAATCTATTTTGGAGTCCCTGCCGTTGACAGGAGCGTCCCCTTTCGCCGTGACGACCCATTCTTTCACGATCGGACGCCCAAGCATATCCAGCATCGCTCTCTCGTCGTGTCCGTACACGACTCCGTGAGAATTCATGAAGCCCTTCACGTTCTCAATAGTCGGCATCGCCGCGCCGCCCGACGGAGGAATGAGCCACATTTCACACGTGAGGCCATCCTCCGACAGTTTTATTCTGAAGTCGGCTTCACGCGCTTCTTCCGTGTGAGGAGCGGCAATCTGAACCTGAGTCCCCTGCTTGTTCTCGATGGCGGCCTTTATGACTCCGCCGTTATAGTCGGTTATTCCTTTCTCCTTGAGCGCCGAAATCACATTTCCTACCGAAGCCGTGGAATCCGGATGCACGACCAGATAAACGCCTTGTTCCGTGAGGTTTATCTCAAATCCTCCATCCATAGGTTATTCCTCCTCTTACGCTGATATCAGGAAACGGCTTTGAGCTCCGCTCTCAACAGGGAAATCGCGCGGCCGTGGAGCTGCGAGACACGGGACTCCGTAACTCCCAGCACGAGGCCTATCTCCTTGAGGGTAAGCCCTTCGTAGTAATAGAGAGACAGAAGAGTCCGTTCGCGCTCGGGAAGCTTCTTCAACGCGCACACTATCAGCTCGACTTCCTCGGTCTGTTCGAGGATATCGAGAGCGCTCGGCTGCTCGTCCTCTATCGTGTCCTCCCGCTGCATGTCCCCATCCTCGAGGGCGAGAACGTCGTCCAGGGAAACGACGTAAGAGCGGCTCGCTATATCGAGCAAGTCCCTGTACGATTGTTCGTCCATACCCATTGCGGTCATCAGCGATTTGTCGTCGGTGCTTCCGCGCGTCTTCGCTATATGCTCCAGCGTTCGATCAAATTTCTGGAGTTTCTCCCTGCCGCTGCGGGATATCCAATCGAACCTGCGAAGCTCGTCCAATATGGCGCCCCTTATTCGCGGAACCGCGAATGTCTGAAAACAAAAGCCGCGCTCCGGCTCGAATCGATCCACAGCGTCGAGCAGGCCTAAAACCCCGAAACTCAGAATATCCTCAAAATCAAGCCCCGTGGGAAATTTGACCGACATTCTCGAAGCCACATAGCGGACAAGCGGCAGGAAACGCTTGACTATTTCATCTTTCAGGCGCGGTTCGCGAGAACTTATATATTCTTCCCATAATTTTTCATTATCCATCTCCGCCACCCGCCTCTTCACGCGCACGGCCCCAACTCGCCCGCTCTTGTTAGTTTAAAGCTCTTTCGTCCCCGTCCCCAGCGTCTTTACGATGAATTTCATGGTCTCTGTGCTGAATTCCACACTGCGACCCTTGCTTCCGCCGGTATCTGACGCCACGAGTCTTATACCGGAGGCGGCAAGCAATTTAGTCGTGGCCTCCACATTGCGGCTGCCCACCCCGAATATCGCGCTGTCCGCCTTCCCAGGCATGGAGAACATCTGAGCGCCTCCCGCCATCTTTGCGCGAAGCTGGGACTTGTTCACGCCAAGTTTGGCAAGTTCCTCCAAAAGCAGGGGGACAGCCGTGTCGGCAAACTTTCCCGGTTTTGGCAGGTTCTTCGCCTCCCGGCTGTCCGGCAGCATGATATGCACCATTCCTGCTGTTTTGGACGCCTGATCGTAGATCACAAGTCCGATACATGAACCCAATCCAAGCGTGACGAGGGTAGCGGGATGCTTCGAAACGACAAGATCCGCCATACCGACGTGAATTGGCTGCGTCATGACTTAGAGCACCCCCAATTTTGAGAGCAGAGCTTCGAGCGAACCGGGATCCGGAATCATGATGACGGTTCCTCCCAACTCATCGTCCAGCCCTTTGATATGCAGACTTGTCTTCACAAGCATCGCGGATTCGCCGATAACCCCGAACATGGACGCCACGAGATCCATTATGGACCCCAGCATGTCGCGGGCGACCGCTGGAGTCGTGGTTGGCAGCACCCATCCTGTTATCTGGGAGAGTGCGTTCAAAAACGCCCCGAGTATGATGTTGCCCTGTTCCGAGAGGGCGCTGTCCCTGATCTGAAGGCGGGTTTCCTCATCCATGCCTGAAATGTCCATCGGTATTATGAGGTCGGCCAAAATGGCCGCTTTTTCCTCCTCGATCATAAAAATCAGGCTGCAAGAGAATTCTTCCTCAGTACGAACAAGCACCGCACAGACATACGTTTCCGGGGAACCGTAGTGCGCGGCCACATCGTATATCGGAACAAATTCCGCCACAGGAACGTCCATGTCGACAGTTCGCCCGAGGAGGCGGGACAGGGCGGTAGCGGCGTTGCCCGTCCCGATGTTGCCAACCTCCCTTATAGCATCCATATGGAGATTGGTTAATTTCGAATTATTGTCCATGGCATCCAACAGCCTTCCGTTTTTACAATGACGCGGCGTCCAGTATCAACGCTACGTTTCCGTCCCCAAGTATCGTCGCTCCCGCGATGCCTTTCACCTTGAGGAGTAGTTTGCCGAGCGGTTTTATCACTATTTCCTGCTGCCCCACGAACGAATCGACGAGAAAACCTACCCTCGAACGGTCGCGGCCAACCCTGACTACGACGACCGGATTTTCCTCCACGTCCGGGCGTTCACCCGGAGTCCCTATGATGGCGGACAGGTCGGACAGAGGCAGTATCTCGCCCCTTACAGTCGTAACCGGCGTACCATGAACGTATTTTATATCCTTTTTGTGAACGAGGAGAGTTTCCTCTACATTTTCGAGGGATATGGCGTATGTTTCGTCGCCCACCTTGATCAACAGGGCCAGAACTATGGCGAGCGTGAGCGGAAGACGGATCACGACCCTCGTCCCGGCGCCAAACTTCGAGTACATCTGGAACTGGCCGCCGAGCGACTCGACTTTGTTTTTAACCGCGTCCGTACCGACTCCGCGGCCCGAGAGATCCGTGATCTTGTCGGCCGTGCTGAAACCGGGCAGCATAACGATCTGAGCCGCCTCAGCGTCCGTAAACGCCGCCGCCTGCTCCGGAGTGATGATGCCCTTCTCGAGCGCTTTTTTCTTGACCCTTTCCGGATCGATGCCGGCGCCGTCGTCCTTGACCTCTATTATGACCCCGTTGCCCTCCTGGTACGCCGCTATGAGGATGGTGCCAAGACGCGGCTTGCCGTTGGTCTCCCGGATGTCCGGGGATTCTATCCCGTGGTCGAGCGAATTTCTCAGGATATGAACCATCGGATCCCCTATTTCGTCTATGACGGTACGGTCGAGCTCAGTTTCGGCGCCCTCGACCTGAAGCTGGATGTCCTTGCCCATCTGACGCGACAGATCCCGCACGAGGCGAGGCATACGGTCGAAGACCATCGAGACCGGAACCATGCGAAGCTTCGTGACAAGTTCCTGAATATCGCCGGAAATGCGGCCCAACTGAGACAGAGGCTCTTCGAACGCCTTGAGGCGCGACTCCTGAACGAGGCGCTCGATGCGGGCGCGCCCAATGACAAGCTCTCCGACGAGATTCATGAGCTTATCGAGTCGTCCTATATCGACCCTGACCGTCCTGTTGCCGGTCTTTCCCGCATCTTTCCTGGCAGCCGCGTCGCCGCCCTTTTGATGTTCGTCGCGTTGTGGCGCGGCGGAAGGAACCGAAGCCTTTTTAGGCTCAGGCGCCTTGGGAGCGACAGGTTCCGCCGGTTCCGGGGCCTTGGCTTCCGCCTGCGGCGCCGCGTCTT
The DNA here is from genome assembly GCA_031289955.1 of Synergistaceae bacterium. GTDB lineage: Bacteria > Synergistota > Synergistia > Synergistales > Synergistaceae > JAIRKI01. The sequence continues at coordinate 19,550 of JAITOL010000009.1, read as the reverse complement.
TTCCGGAGGAATCTTTCAACTGTTTTATGTCGATTTCCTTCCCCTTGACGTCGGCGACCTCCCCGATGCGCACAACCTGTGATGTCAGGCTGTCCAGAGGGTCGCGAGACGCGACGTAAACCGTGAATTCATGGTCGAAAGCTTCTTTTTCCAGATCCTCCACGCTTGGCGTCGTCTTGATTATATCCCCGAGATCCCCGACGAGCGTCACGACCATATAGGCTCGAGCCGCCCTGAGCATACAACTGTCGTCGAGCGTCACCTTCAGCTCGTAGACCTGCATACCGGCCGATTCCGCCGAGGAAATCCAGTCCAGTTCCTGATCGGAGAGCGTACCAATTCCGCCGGGCGCCTCATGCTTGCCCTCGCCCGCAGTCCTGTCTTCGATGAATTCCTGCGCGTCCGGGACGACGTCAGCGATAGCGCCCTCGGGGTGATCCCTTCTCTCGTGAAGAACCTTGGTAAGGTGATCGGAATCGACGTCCTTATCGCTCTGTCCGCCTCTGATGGCATCCACCATCGCGGTCAGCGTGTCGAGACACTTGAACAACAGGTCGACATCGTCCGAGGAAAGGACGAGGTTTCCGCTGCGCACGAGCCCCAACAGATCCTCCATGGCGTGAGTGAGAGCAGCCATCGAGTTGAACCCCATCGTGGCGGCCATTCCCTTAAACGTATGAGCGACCCTGAAAATTTCGTTGATCATATCCATATCGCTCGGATTTTGCTCCGCTGACAACAGCAGTTCGTTCAAATGTTCTAAATTGTCGCCTGCTTCATCCAGAAAAGCGCCCAGATATTGATTCATATCCATACTGTCCGACATATTTCCCGCCTCCTAAATCCTGTTCTATCTATCGACAACCCAATTCGGGGATTCGTCAGTGCGAATAATTTATTTAGCGACGCGCTCGAGACCGGAGGCTATGGAGTAAAGAGGCAGCACTTCGTCGACAATGCCGGCCCCTATCACCGCGCCCGGCATTCCGAATATGACGCTCGTCTCCTTGCTCTCCGCCACGACATAGGCGCCCTTTTCGCGAAGGAGCTTCGCGCCGTCGAGCCCATCCTTGCCCATACCGGTCAGCACCAGAACCAGAACATTGCCCCCCACTACTTCGGCAACGCTCGTGAACAACACGTCGGCCGCCGGGCGTACCGAGCGCACCGGCGGAGTCTCGGTCAGTTTCGCCACAAGTTCAGCGCCCTTTCGTTCGACTATCATGTGATAGCCTCCCGGAGCTATGATCGCGCTCCCCTTGCGCACCGGCATCCCGTCGCACCCTTCGATGACCGTCAGTTTGCTGCGCTCGTTGAGGCGCATGGCGAACGAGGTCGTAAAACCCGGAGGCATGTGCTGAACCACAAGCACAGGCATCGGAAAATTCGCGGGCAGCTCGGGTATTACCTGCTGCAACGCCATCGGCCCGCCTGTGGACGCGGCGACCACGAGCAGATCGAACTTTCTTTGCGTTATCTCCTTGCGCGGGGCCGGAGGCGCGACATCATGCAGCGCAGCAACTGCGGCCGAGCCTTTATGATGCACCGACGCCCTGCTCGCGGCGAGAACCTTTCTGCGAAGCTCGTCGCCAACCTTATCCATATCGAGCGATATTGTGCCCGACGGTTTCGTCACGAAGTCCACAGCGCCGATGTCGAGCGCCTGCATCGTCACGTTGGCGCCCTCTTTGGTCAGGCTGCTGACCATGACCACGGGAACCGGCTTGAACTCCATTATTTCCTTCAGCACATCTATGCCGCTCTTGCCCGGCATCTCTATATCCAGGGTTATAACGTCCGGAGATTGTGTCTTTACTAAAGTCATGGCCTCACGGCCGTTGCGCGCCCTGCCCACGATCTCTATCAAGCGATCCTCGGACAGTATGTCGCCTATCACTTTACGCATAAATGCCGAATCATCAACTATCAAAACACGGATTTTGTCTGGTTTATTCATCATTCATCCCGCCATAATATTTCTTGCTGCCTTATAAATTCGAAAAGTTTTTTCTCCATGCTGGCGGAGAGGGAATCGAAACCTATGCCGACCTCCCATAAAGTCGGAGTGCGCACAATGCGAGTCGCCCTGCCCGGCAGTATATACGGTTTGTCCGACAGGGTGAAATGGACGAGTATCCTGTCATCCGACTCGAACGACAGGTCGCCCGCCTCCTCGCGCGATATTCTGAAGCGATACCCCCCCAGGCTTATATCTATCGCCCTGGCGGGCAGCCATTTAGCCGACATAGGCGCGGCTATCTCCTGCCCCATGTGATATACCAGTATATTCCAGAAACAGGAAACCCGCAGGAACTGTCTGCGCTGAATGCGCTTTGGGTAGTCGAGAAGGTTGGCCCACATGATTGGAAGGCCGCTTTGCATGTCGACTCTCCGAACGGACATCGGAAATACGTACAGCGCGCTTCCATCCTCCATCACGAAGTCGAAGTTCAAATCCCTGTACGCAGGAAGCAGCGCGCCGCCCATCAGAGGGTGTGCCAAACCGACGATTTCCTCTTTTGTATCCTCAACGCGCGACGCGTATCGCCCCTTATATATGCCGGCGTTGATCACTATCTCGCCTTTTATGCCCACTTCCAGCTTGTATGTGTAATCCTGCTCCGGAATATCTTTCGATTTCGCCACTTTATTGTTTCTCCTTATCCCCCGCCTGCCGCAGCAAGCGCAGTAAAAACGTATCCTTCCTCACGCGGCGTTTAGCTAACTGGCCCTCTTCCGACGATTCAAATATCTTCTGGGCCAAATCCTTGAAGTAGGAAACGGCCACCGAAGATCCATCCCCCAAGAGAAGCGGTTTTCTCCTCTTGACTGATTCTCTCAGCTCAGAATCCCACGGGACACATCCGAGATATGGAATCTTGAAGTCGAGGAACTGTTCGCTCGCCGAAATTATCCGTTCGGCCACGGAGAACGCCTCTTTTTCATCACTTGCCATATTCACGACGAGCGCCGCCTTGAGCTCGCCCTTTGTCGCCTGACAGAGCGACTTGAGCACTCCATATGAATCCCTGATGGCAGTGGGCTCGGGAGTGGTTATGAGCAGGGACAGGTCGGACGCCATGGCGAACGACAGGACGTTCTTGTGTATCCCGGCGCTCGTATCGAGTATCAGAAGATCCATCTCCTCATCGAGGAAGGAAAGGCGGTTTATCATCCACGACTGACTCTGTTCATCGATGTCAGCCAACTCGCGGAGTCCCACTCCGCCCGGTATTATGGAAACTCGTTCGCCCACTTTGAACATTATCTCGGACAGTTCCTTTTCGCCATTCAGAACATGCCCGAGATTAAATTTAGGCACTACTCCGAAGAGGATGTCGATGTTGGCCAGCCCGAGGTCGGCGTCGAGTATAGCGACATTGAGGCCCTTATCCGCGAGCGCCAGGGCAAGATTCACGGCAACATTGCTCTTGCCGACTCCGCCCTTTCCGCTCAGCACGGCAATGGATCTGACGCCGGTTATTCTGTCCTGTAACCGGACTACATCCTTCTTATCGGAAACAAGTTCTCGCAAAAGAGAAGCCTGATCCTGAATTTGCGGGGGCATCGCGGGCATGATGACGGGATTCATCGTCATTCATTCCTTACCAGGGATGTATTGTATAAAAGTTCTACAAACCTGTCGCCCCTGGCAACTTCTATATCATTCGGAACATTCTGGCCGACGGTGAAAAATGAAACAGGAAGACCGAAATCCCTCATGACGTTGAGGATCGTACCATAGCTGGCGGTCTCGTCCAGTTTTGTGAAGATCAGCGCCGAGAGCGGCACAACTCCCATACGGTCTATGACGTTCAGCATATCGCGGTATTTTATATTGGCTGCCATGACAAGGTGAACCGTATCAGGCGAAAACGCCTCATACAGCGCTTTCAGCTCGTCCAGCCGACCATCGTCGTAATGGCTGCGCCCGGCCGTATCCATCAGTATCAGGTCGGCGTTCTTGTGTTTCCGCAGAGCGCCCTGTATATCGCGAGGATCGGCCGTTATCTCTATCGGTATGCCCAATATCTTGGCGTACGTGCGAAGCTGTTCCACGGCGGCTATTCTGTATGTGTCAGCCGTCATGAGGACAACTTTGCGGTCGCCCCAGAGAGACTGGCTCGCCGCTATCTTGGCGATAGTGGTGGTCTTGCCAACGCCCGTCGGGCCGGCAAATAGTATTTTTCTGCCGCCTATCGCCTTCGCCGGATCCGATCCCATCGTATTGACAAGGGACGTAAGCCACTCCTGAAAGGGCGTTTGATTCTTTGTTTTAGCGTATTCGACCGCTATATCCTTCGCTATATCCCTGTCGACGTCGAACTGTGTCAACATCTTTACATTTTCGTCTTCATCGATTTGGACGTCCTCGGCGGAGGTTTGCGGTCCGCCGTCGAGTCTGGCCAGCACCTTGCCCAATATTTCCTTTATCTCGTCGACTTCGCGGGCTATCGGAGGTTCCGCCTGAGGGGCGGTCTTGTTCGATTCGTAAGCGCGCGTCACCGTCGACGCCGGAGTCGGGGAGGATGGGGCAAATGCCGAGGACATGCCAGGCTCCCGCGCCCGCACGGCTGGTTCGGGAGGAACGGCGCCGCTCACGGCCTTACGCACTTCGAGAAGATGCTGAAAAGCCACCATCCTCTCGCGGGATTCCTTCCTGATGTCCTCCTGATCCGGAACCAGTAGTCCAGCCGTTACCCATAGGGCGTCGCGTTTGAAAAGCCCCAATACCCCGCCCAGCTTGACCGGCCTGCTGGAGAGTATCACGGCCTCTCGCCCGAGGCGAGCCCGTGCCATCTGTATGGCTTCGGCGTCGCTTCTGGCCTCGTATTCTATCTGCTGTTCAATTTTCAATTATTCCACCGTCCCCAAGGATTTTAACTGCGCGCCCTGAGCGATTTCATTATAGGATATAACAAAAAGTTGAGGAAGTGTACCCTCTATTATTTTTCGCACAATGAACCGCACATCCGGATGCGCCAGGATGATCGGGGTGAGGCCTGCCATCGCCATCTGTTCCGCCGCCTGCGAACAGGATTTTATGATCAGCTGCACATCCACAGGGGAAAGTCCGAGCTGCCATCCCTGATTGAGATCGCCCTGCACCGAATCCTTTATCTTTTGTTCCAGCCTCGGAGAGAGGGCAAACACACACAAAGTCCCGGTCTCATCCTGAAGACGAAGCGTTATCATGCGCGACAGGGCCTCCCTGACCCGCTCCGTGAGATAGTCGACCCCCTTGGCGAATCTGCCGAAGTCCGACAACGTCTCGAATATGGAGACGAGATCGCGGATCGGCACCTGTTCTTTCGCGAGGTTTTGCAACACCTTCTGGACATCGCCCAAACTCAGGACGTTCGTGAGTTCGCCCGCCACTGCCGGGTTGTTCTCCTTGACGAGATCAACCAGCTTCTGCACTTCCTGCCTCGTCTAAAGATCCGAACCGTAGCGTTTTATGACCTCGGACAGATGTGTAGCGAGCACGGACGGACAGTCCACGACCGTGTAGCCCATCGCCTCGGCCTGATCCCTGACCTCCGGTGAAATCCATACGGCAGGAAGCCCGAACGACGGCTCGGTTGTGGGAATACCCACGAGAGTATCGTCGTTCTGGTCGACGCTCATGCTGAGATAGTGGTCGGGAAGAAGCTCTCCCCTGCCCACTTCGGCGCCCTTTACGCGAATCACATATTCCGTGGGTTTGAGCTGAATGTTGTCCCTTATGCGAATAGGAGGCACGACAAGCCCGAGATCCATCGCCATCTGACGGCGGATCGTGCCTATCCTGTCGAGCATGTCGCCGCCCTGGCCCGGATCGACCATGGATATGAGGGCATAACCTATTTCGACCTCCATCGGATCGACGGTGAGAAGCGGAAGCACATTTTCCGGACTCCCCGGAGCGGCCGCGGCCTGAGCGCCCGGCGCGCCCTGGGACTGAGGAGCGCCCGGCGAATGGCGCTGCGCACGTTCGACCCCGCTTCGCTGAACCTCGCTCTCCCTGTAGATGGAACGGGCGAGAACCGCCATAAGCACGCCCAAAAGGGCGAAAGGCACCCTCGGCATCCCCGGCACGAGCGCCATGGCAAACAAAGTGCCCGAGGTTATGAAAAGCGGCCTGTGATTGGCGGCAAGCGACGATAATATGTCCATACCAAGGTTATGCTCCCCTGCGGAGCGGGTCACTATGATACCGGTAGCGGTCGAACAGAGGAGGGCGGGAACCTGGGAAACGAGACCGTCGCCGACAGTGAGAAGGCTGTACGCCTGCGCCGCAGCGCCTACTTCCATGCCTCGCTGCAATACCCCTATGGCGAGTCCTCCCAGTATGTTGATTATCGTGATTATGAGGCCGGCCGTCGCGTCGCCCTTTACAAACTTCGAAGCGCCGTCCATCGCGCCGTAGAAATCGGCCTCACGCTGGATATTGCTCCTTCTTGTGCGAGCCTCCGCTTCGTCTATCGTCCCTGCGTTCAAGTCGGCGTCTATAGCCATCTGCTTGCCGGGCATGGCGTCGAGCGTAAATCGGGCCGCAACTTCGGCCACGCGCTCGGAACCCTTTGTGATAACCATGAAATTTATAATTACGAGGATCAGGAACACAACGCCGCCGACTACGTAATTACCGCCGACTACGAACGAGCCGAAAGCGCCGACCACCTCTCCGGCGTATCCGTTGAGCAATATCTGTCTTGTCGTGGAAATGTTGAGGGAGAGCCTGAAGAGCGTCACCACGAGAATGATGCTCGGGAAAGCGGCTATATCGAGCGCGCTCGTGACATAGAACGTCGTGAGCAGCATGACGACCCCGAAACTGATATTGGCGGCGAGCAGCACATCCAACATTCCGGTCGGAACCGGAATGATCATCATTACAACAATTACCACTAAAAGAATCGCGAGACCGACGTCAGCGAATCGCGTAACGCTGTTTCCCACCGGTACTGCCGTCTCCGCCATGATTCACTCTCCGAAAATTAACAAAAGTATCGTTGCGGACGCCGCACACCCATTCCGCAAACGTAATATCGTTATTGTATCACGCTATCACATACTTGGCGCTGAATTATCCGCTATTAATCGGGAAATTTCGCTTAAACTCCACGATTACGCCGCCTTCTTGAGGCGGTACACGAAAGCCAGCACCTCCGCGACGGCCCTGTAGAGATCCTCAGGTATCGCCTCCCCCGTCTCCACCTGCTTCATGAGCGCGCGCGCAAGCGGTTTGTTCTCCACTATCGGTATTTTATTTTCTTCCGCGATGCTCTTTATCTTTTGCGCGATGAAGTCCTCGCCCTTGGCCACCACTATCGGGGCGGACATGGTTTTCAGGTCGTACTGGATGGCGACCGCGATGTGGGTTGGGTTCGTCACGACGACGTCGGCCTTGGGAACATCAGCCATCATTCTCTTGGAGGCGAGTTCCCTCTGTTTCTGCCGTATCCTGCGCTTGATCATCGGGTCGCCCTCCATCTGCTTGTATTCGTCCTTTATCTCCTGCTTGCTCATTTTTATGGATTTCTCAAACTCCCATTTCTGGTAAGCGTAATCGAAAACGGCGATAAAAAAAAGCAGAAGCGCCATGCGCAGCGCCATGCCCCATATCTTTGCTATTACTATCGACACTCCCTTGTCGAGCGGATACATCATCACGGACATCAGCAGATCGCGTTCGTTCCTGAGCACGAGGAAAAGCATGCCCAAAAGCACAATCGCCTTGATCAAACCTTTTAGGAGCTCGACGAGCGTCCGCAGTGACGCTATCTTCTTGAGACCCGATACCGGATTGAATCGGTCGATTTTAAAAGCCAGCGGTTTAGAGGTGATGACGAACCCAACCTGATAGATGAGGGTCGCCGCCGCGAACACCGCACAGAGCAGGCCCAGCGGAAACCAGCCGATGAAAAACGACTTCGTGCCCTCGACTAGAGGGCGCACCCACCATGCCGTATCGAGAATCAGCGGAGAGGATAGATGGTCGGCCATATTTCTGAACATATCGACCAGCTCGCGCCAAATTATGGAACTGAGAAGATATACGGTGATAAGCCCCGTTATGATGACCACTGAGGCCGACATATCCTGACTCTTTGCCACCTGTCCCTCCCCGCGCGTCTTCTGACGCTTGCGCGGGGTTGCCGATTCGGTTCGTTCCTCGGCGAAGAATTGCAGGTCGAAACGGCGCGTCGAAGTCATCGCAGGAAATGTATCCCTTCGAGAGCCCACGTCACCGCGCTCTCTATCTCACCGTGAAAAATGTCGACCGTGCCGGGCAGAATCGTCAGCAGCACAAAGAGTCCGATGGCTATTTTAAGCGGAATTCCGAGGACGAACACATTCATCTGCGGCACGGTGCGCGCCACAAAACCCAGCCCCACCTCGGCAAGTATTACAGAGCCGAATATGGGGAGGCTTATTTTCATGCCTATGACAAACACGCGCTGAAGGTAATCTATCCAGGGTATCATGTCCGGTTTATCCCACAGCGCTATGCCAACGGGAACGAGGCGCACGCTCTCCATGAGGGCGCGCGCCAGCAGTATGTGTCCATCCCAATGAAGATAGAACCATATGGCGAGGAGATATTTCATCTGAGCCAGAACCGATGTCTGGGTCTGCGACATGGGGTCGAACATATTCATCATGTTGAGCCCCATGAGAGTGCCGTCCACAAAACCCGATGTCTGAAGCGCGTAAAGAGGCATGCTGGTGATGAAGCCCAATACCGCTCCGATGAGAAATTCCCTGCCCGCCATGATTAGGAGGAACGACAGGCTGCCGAGCGTCACGCCCGGTATGGACGTTTCAGCGATCGGAGTCACTATCAACGCCAGCATTATGGACAGCCAGAACTTTATAGGGTTTGGAAGAGAGGGAAGCAGAAAGACGGACGCGGTAAGGATAATGCCCAAAAAACGCAGGCTTATCATAAAGTGGATCAATATCAGGTTTATGTATGCGTCGTTTGTCATAAACGGGAGCATTCGCGATACCCCCTAGCCGACGTATTTGTACATATCAGTGAAAAGCCTTATAGCCAACCCCCCAACGATCCGAAACATCCAAGGCCCGAAAACCACGAGCGATATAATGACGGCCAGCATCTTCGGTATAAAGGCGAGCGTCTGTTCCTGGATCGATGTGGCGGTTTGGATGATGCCGACTATGAGGCCGATGCACATGGCTATCAGCAGTATCGGCATAGAAGCCAGAACTATGGTCCACATGGCGTCCACAAACGCGTCGCCTATGGTCATGATCTCCATGAGCGTCCTCCCTCCCTCATATGTTGAAGCTCGTCACGAGGCTGGCGATTACAAGGCTCCATCCATCAGCCATCACAAAGAGCAGTATCTTGAACGGCAGGGAGATCATCGACGGAGGCAGCATCATCATGCCCATGCTCATCAGTATACACGCCACGATCATGTCGATCACTATGAACGGGATGTATATCACGACGCCCATCTGAAACGACGTCTTGAGCTCGCTCAAGACGTAGGCCGGTATGAGAACCATCGTTCGAATATCGTCCTGATTGTTCGGCTGAGAGTCTCCTGAAAGCCGCACCATCAGGGACAGCTCCTTCTCTCTCGTCTGTTTCAGCATAAATTGCCTTATGGGCGATACTGTACGCTCAAACGCCTCCGTTGCCGGAATCTCCTCCCGCACGTAAGGCACGAGCGAGTTTTCATATATATTGGTCCAGACCGGAGTCATTGTGAATACAGTGAGGAACAGGGCGAGCGACGATATTACCTGGTTTGGCGGAGACTGCTGAAGCCCGATGGCGCTCCGCACGAAGCCAAGGACGACGAGTATCCTCGTGAAGCTCGTCACCATGAGCAGAATGGCCGGCGCCATGCTGATGACGGTTATAAAAGCTATTATCTGGAGCGTGAGGACTATATCCTGAGGACCATCGGCCGTACCCACCGCCAGATTGAGCGCCGGTATCGGCAAATCCGGCATGTTTGGCGCCGGAGCGGCCATAAGGACGGACGGCAGCGCGACTATAAACGCGACAGCTAAAATAGCCATCACCCTCCGCGATGCTCTCCCAATTAGAATTTTATCCACGGTTTCCGTCATGCTCACATCCGCTTACTGAGGCTTTTTTTCTTCCGGCGAGACTTTTTCAACGAACGACGAAACCGCCTCGTAATCATTCCACTCATCGAGGCTCCATTTTCCGAGGACGGAGGATCCCGTTTTTCCCGAGTAAAAAGCTACGACGTGCGGACCGGTCCGCACTATGTACACCATGTCGCGTCCGAGCGACATCGATCCGATCAGCTTCAGATGGCCCCGCCCGGTGATCCCGAATTTGCCCGGCAGGTATTTCACGGCGGCATAACCCGCGGCGCCCAGCAGCATGAGGGCCAAAATCATCCTCGTGATATACCCCGTAAGCGCGTTGTCGTAATCGTACGAAGCGGCAAGCGCCGAAGAATCCGCCGCGGTTAAAAAAAAGAGCGCTAAGGCTGGCACAACCAGTAGCCTTAACGCACGAAAACGCGCATCCTGCCGAATTTTAATCATAGCCTTCAGAGCCCGGGCTAAATTATCAGGAAAGCGCCTTTCCAAGTGCCTCCAGAACCCTGTCAGGCTGGAATGGCTTCACTATGAAATCAGCCGCGCCGGATCGTATTGCCTCAATAACCATTGCTTGCTGGCCCATCGCGCTCACCATAACCACCTTCGCCCCCGGATCTGCGGCTTTGATCTCTTTTACCGCCGCGATTCCGTCCATTTCCGGCATCGTTATATCCATAGTGACGACGTCAGGCTTCAGCTCGTTGTACATTTGGACGGCGACTTTTCCGTTATCGGCTTCCCCAACCACTTCAAAGCCGTTTTTTGCCAGAATGTCGCGAAGCATCATCCTCATAAAAGCGGCATCGTCTACGATCAAAACCTTCGTCCCCATCTCTAAATGCCCTCCTTGGTTATTATATCTCTTGTATTCTCCGTATTGTAGTCAAATATCTCATACTCCCATGGAGCGTATCCGTTCGGCCTTGCTCACAACTTCGGTCACCCTTATTCCGAAGCTTTCGTCGATAACGACAACTTCGCCTCTCGCTATGAGTTTTCCATTGACCAATACGTCGACAGGTTCCCCCGCCATCTTATTTAATTCTACCACTGAACCCGGCCCTAACGCTAGCACTTCTCCGATAGTTTTTCGAGTTCTTCCCAATTCTACAGTAATACGTACCGGAATGTCGACTATCAAATCAAGATTTCCCGGAGAACCAGCAAAATCCGAACCGCCGAGCTGCGCAAACTCTACCGGCTTGACGTCTACAGGCGGCCCCTGGGGACGCGGGGGCAGCGAGACGGGAGCGCCGGAAGCGGCGGGCGCGCTCTGAGGCTGGGGACGAGACGCCGGCGCCGAGGCTGGCGCGGGCTCCTCCTTCGGCGCCATGGCCTCTTTTATTTTAGCGGCGAGCATAAGCGCGTTGGATACAGGCATTGTCACATACAACGGGAACGGCTCCACTCCGTCCACGTTCAAATTAATCCTGCCTCCCCATATCGGAGAATCTCCCGCCAGATCCGCGAACGGTATCCAGGCGGAGGAATCCTCGAGGCTCGACGCGGAAGAATCTGCGGAAAGCCTGGCGCCGCCGAGCAGTCCGCTAAGGCTTGTCAAAGCCGAACCGACGAGTTGGCTGAGCCCCTCCTGAGCCGCGGAAAGATAAAGATCATTGGCCTCGGTTGGAAGTTCCTTCGCGTCTCCGCCCATCATAAGATCAGCCAGGGCAAGCGCGCCGCGCTCGCTCGTGAGCAATCTCGCCGGCGAGGAATCGAGACCGTTCAATATCATGGTGTATGAAAACGCCTTGCCGCCATCTATCCTGGAACCCATTTCGCTCTGCGGTATCTCGAACTGTTCCGTTCCATCAGTAGTCACATCGCGTCCCGCGAGCATACCAATAACGTTGCTCGCGGCCGTGGCGATTATTCCGCACACCTCGCCCAGAACCGTCGCGTCCTCGGGCTTCAGGCTGCCGCCGCCCTCGCCGGGACCGCCCGAAAGAAGAGCGTCTATTTCGTCCTGATTAAGAAATTCGTCGACCATTGTTATTCCTCCTCTTCCACAGGGAGCTCTTCTCCCAGCACCTCTGTGATCTGCGCCGCGTAGTTCTTTTTGCGCAGGCCCGGAGTGCAGCGGAATTTAACTCTGTTGCCCACCCGCAGCCCCATGTCGTCCTTTATGGTTCCATCGAGCCTCACCACGTCGCCGGACTGCATCTGAATGACGTCGCCGAGGCTCACGACCGCGTGCCCGAGCTCGAGCGCGAGCGGCACCGATATTTCCTGGAGGCGGGCGGCAAGCATCTCCTGAACGCCCTCGGTGCTCTTGCGTCCCGTGGATGAGAACCACTGCTGCGAGCTCAGCTTGTCTATCAACGGCTCTATCACGAAATACGGTATGCAGAAATTCATCATGCCCTGCACTTCCGCTATTTGAATTTTCATCGTTACGAGCAAAACCATGTCCGTACCAGGACAGACCTGCACGAAGAACGGGTTGCTCTCCATCGTCTCGAAACGAAATCGTATATCGACGACCGTGCTCCAGCTCTCCTCCAGATGCTCCAGAATCTTCATCATGACCCGTTCGACTACCGTGCGCTCTATGTCCGTGAGGTCGCGCGGCTTGCGGAGCGGTTCGCCCTTGCCCCCCAGCAGACGGTCTATGATGGCGAAAGTGAGCTGGTTGTTTATCTCGAGTATGGCGTTTCCGCTAAGGGGATACATTTCGAGTATGCCTATCACCGTCGGTTGAACGAGCGAGTGGATGAACTCGTCGTAGGCGAGCTGATCCACCGCGACCACCTCAACGGAGACCATGGAGCGCACCATTGTGGAGAGCGATGTCGTGAGCGAGCGGCAGAACGATTCGTGAATCATCTGTATCGCCCGCATCTGGTCTTTGCTGAATTTATCCGGCCGCCTGAAGTCGTAAAGTTTCAACGGCTTCTCCTCAGCGGCCTGCATTTTCGATATATCGTCCCCTCCGCTGGAGATGGCCTGCAACAGGGAATCAATTTCGTTCTGGGACATTACCTCCGGTGGTACCATGCTGCTCTCCCCCTGTTTTTGAGGCCTTCTTCACTGAGTCATGAATTCGTCGAACAAAACCCTGTTGACGGCCGCTTTATCGTCCACTCTCGGCAGGATGGCGTTTAGCCGCACCTTCAAATCCTGTTTGAGCTTCTCCATCCCCTCGGCATAACGAACGTTGTCGTAACGCTGATCCTTGAGGGTCTTCAAAATCTCGTCCTTCATCATTACAAGCCACCCCGGATCCGCAAGTCTGGTGGCTACGCCGACGCTCGCGAGCTCGACCGTGACTTTCACGCTCACCAGATGAACCTCGGGATCGGCCATCGAACTCCTGAATTGACCGAGGTCGACCATGGGACCGGGATCGGGAATCTGAACTTCCTTGCTATTAGTTTCGGGAGGAGCGGAAAAATACTTTAGTCCAACATATAAACCTCCGCCGATTCCCACCACCAAAACCAATATTCCCACAACTACCATAATTATCGTTCTTTTCGCCAATGCCATAAAACCATCTCCCAGCGTCAGGCGCTAGCGCACCGAATGAATGGAAAGGATCACGATGTCGACCCTTCTGTTTAGCCTCATATTTTCCTCTGAGTTATTGGGAACGAGAGGAGAGGAAGATCCGAGGCCGACGACCCGCAGCCTGTCCTGCGGAACTTTTATGGATTCGTTGAGATAGGCTGTGACGCGGGAAGCGCGGGCCGAGGACAACCCCCAGTTGTCGATATAAATGCTCCGCACCGGTATGCCCGAGTCCGTGTGCCCCTCGACCGAAATCTGGTTCGGTATCCTGTTTAGAACACCGCCTATCTTGTACAGAATACGAAGCGATTCAGGGCGCAGTTTGGCCGACCCCTCCTCGAACAATATCTGTTCGGAGAGCGAAATGACGACGCCCCGATCATTCACCACAATCTTTATATCCTCGTTTTTGGCCTCGTCCTTTAAAGACTCCTGCACCATGGCGAGCACTTTGTTCGAGTTGTATACCTGATCGGACTCCGTGGGGCGTTCGGCGTCGCCCGCCCCATCCCGCAGCGCGCCGCCCTCTATGCGGGGCGCGCTGCGCGGCGTTTCGCCCCCCGGCTGGATGTTGAAAGCGGTCTGTAGCGATGCCGAGATTGCCTCGAATTTTTTGGCGTCTATCGTCGAAAAAGAATAAAGAAGGACGAAAAAGCACAAAAGCAACGTGACCATATCTCCGTATGTCGACATCCACGCGGGAGCTCCGCCGCCGCCACCTTCTGATTTTTTGCGGCGAGCCATGTCCCTACTCCCCGTCCTTGCCTTCGTCCAAGAGCTTGCGCATCTTAGGCGGCAGGAAGACCTTCAGTTTTTCCTCGACGATGCGGGGGTTTTCTCCGGCCTGAATGGAGAGTATGCCCTCGACCATCAGTTCCCGGCACAAAATCTCCCGGCCCGAGTTTTGCGCGAGTTTTTTGCTCATCGGTATGCAAAACATATTGGCCAGGACGGAGCCGTAGAACGTGGTGACGAGCGCGACCGCCATGCCGGGACCGAGCGCGTCCGGATCGCTCAGGTTTCCGAGCATCTGGATGAGCCCTATGAGCGTTCCGAGCATTCCGAAGGCGGGGCCGAGTTCGGCGATGGAGTCCATATAACCCTTGTTGGATGAATGGCGTTCCTCCAGCAGCCCTATCTCGGTATCGAGTATGGATTTGACGAGCTCGGGATCCGTGCCGTCGACGACCAGCTGTATGGATTTGCGCATAAATTCGTCGTCGAGCTGGGAAGCATCCTCTTCGAGCGCGAGCAAGCCCTCCCTGCGGGCCTTTTCCGCGAAGCTCACGAGCGTCTGAATGAGGCCTATCATATCTATCCGTTCGCTCACGAAGGCGTGCTTCAATATCTGAGGGAGATTTTTCGTGCGCTCTATCGGGTTCGCGAGCATAGCGGCCCCGAGCGTGCCCCCCAGAACTATGAGAATGGACGGAGGGTCGACGAACGCCATGACGTCCCCGCCCATCACCATGCCCCAGATGACGACTATTACAGATAAAGAAAGACCTATTATAGATGCGAGATCCACAGCGCCGTCACCTCATTCGTTTCCCGCCGCGGAAATATATCCGGGCGCGGGAGATCCGGAGGAGTTTCTCCTGAATGTCTCTATCATTGAAACAATCTCCTTCGTCCGCTCGCAAACGACGTACTTGTGACCGTTCAGGAGCGTGATTACGGTATCCGGAGTCTCTTCTATCGTTTCAATATGATCCGAATTGAGCGCGAATTTCGCGCCTTTCAATTTCGTCAATTCTATCATTGGCGTCGACGCCTCCTAATACCGATTTCCGCACACTGGAGGATGACGCGGTCGCGTCAATCCTCCAGCGTTATTTTACAATCTATCTCTTCATGTTGATGAGCTCTTCGAGAACCTGATCCGACGTAGTGACGACCCTGGTGTTCGCCTGAAAGCCGCGCTGTGCCCTGATGAGGTTCACGAATTCCTCCGACAGGTCGACGTTCGACATCTCTATCGCGTTGCCCTCGATGCTGCCAGCGCCGTTCGTCTGAGGGGCGCCGATCATCGCCATGCCGGAGTTCACCGTCTCGGCGAAACACGTCTCCCCCACCTGGGAGAGTCCCTGCGCGTTGGCGAACATCGCGAGCGCCACCTGAGCTATCGGGAGGCTGCGTCCGTTGCTGTACGACCCCGTTATGACGCCGGTACCGCTAACGCTCCAGTCGTTCAAAATCCCCATCGTATAGCCGTCCTGATCATACATCTTCGTAGTCGATTCCGACCCAAAGTTCGTAGCGCCGTTGATCGGCGAGTCCCCGAGGAAGTCGAAGACGATCATGTTGGATTTGTAGGTCGGCGGGTTCGTGCTGTTGTCGACCGTGCCGGCCGCGCCCGCGAGGTTGAAGTCCGCTACTATCTTGCCGGTAGCTACGCTATCGTACGCTGGGTCGCCTATTATTTTCTCGCGCACCTCCCAGGTGTACTGCGGGGCGGTCGGCGCGTTCGTCCCATTGGGATCCGGAACGGCCGGAGTCGCCTCGTAATAATACGTCCGTTTCAGAAGGCCGTCGTCGCCGAAAACAAGCGTACCCGCCCCGAGGCTGTACTGAGGCAGAGCGTTGCCACTTTCGTCGACGTAGCACGCGTACCAGTCCCACTCGGCCTCCGCCGCTACGGGCGGGTTCGCCGTCGGATCCGCCGGGCGGTCCAATACCTTGCGGTACGTGACGATGACCGTATGCGGATTGCCTCGTGAATCGTATACTATGAACTTGTCCTCGTGATCGTAGGCTTTGAGCATACTAGCCCCGAACGCCTCCAGGTTGGCCTGGGACGTGACGGAATTCTTCGACGGAGACAATGCCGACGACGAATTCTGAGTGTCGTTTATGCTCGTCCACTTATCGGCCGCGAATTTAAAAACGTTCTTGTTGCCAGTCGTGCTGTCGAGCACGTTATCGACCGTGGTGATCCCGCCGATGGAGTCCAGGACGTAAATCTTGTCGTCGTTCTTCGCCCCGTAAGCGATTCCAGCCGCCATCGGGTCGATCTCGACCCAGGCCGTCCTCGTCGTGTTGAGCTGGTATATCTTGCCGGTGCTCGTATCGAGGACGGTCATGCCGGCCTTCATTCCCGGCTGGATCGCCGGAGGCACCGGATTTGAGCTGCCGTCAATCGCCGTATCCACTATGCGGCGGCTCGTCACGACCGGGCCGTATCCGACGCCGGTCAACAGCGAAGGGTCGACGGTCGTAAAAGTACCTGATCCGTCGTTCGTCAAAACATTCGGGCCTATCTGAACCCTTTCGACAGGAACAAGCTTTGTATTGGAACCGATAGGATCCGAGTTTGGAATGTAAAACCCGGTTTCGGGAGGCACAGCGCCAGTAATATAATACGCGGCGTTTGCCGGAGTCACTTCCTGCCACACATAGGAAACGTCTTTCCAAGCGGCGCCATCGTAAGCCCATATATTGGTTCCATCATCAACCTTGCCGTCAGGCGCCGTAATGAGCGTACCGGGACCAGTCCATACATTGACGGAGCTGGTGATTCCATCGTCTATGATTACAGCCGTGTTGGCCGCTAATGATACAGTGGGAAGAGTTGTCCAATCAGTACCGTTATGTTCATAAACTATGCCAGCGCTAATATCGAGATATTTATCGCCCGTTGACGCGGCGATAGAAGGAACGCCGCTTCCCGTATATTTTACGACATCCGGGTACGTACCCGCAACTGGCGGTAAAGACGCCGTATTGGCGGATAGCTCCATTAACTTCCCGGTCGCTTTATTCAGGTATGGAACCGCAAGTAAGTAAGGAGTGCTCAAATCTTCCGTTGAACCGCCAATTATACCGGCGTTATTGAGAACCTGCGTGTCAGGAATTCCTACCGCGCCAGACACCAGCGGCGCGGTGATCTTTCCGTCGGAATATATCTTATCGTACTGCCCCGGCACTCCCGCCGCAGTGTTCAAGCCATAGTAGAACGTCTCGGCATCGGCGTCCTTGAGGTAGTTCCAGGCGCCCTCTCTGTAGATATAAACCTTTTTCTCCTGTGTATTGAACCACGTATCGCCCTCGACCATGCCGGCGGCCGGCGCCGTCAACCCCACGTACGTCACTTCCTCGCCGCCGTAGGCGGCATACTCCTGCGGACGCAGCGTCTTGTTTATGCCGCCGGGGATGCTGGTCATGTCCGTAATCTCAGCGGAAGCCGTGGCGCAGAGGTTGCTCTTGAATTTCGCCAGCGTCGTCGCCTTCGCGGGAATCTTCTGGCCAATAGGTATGGTGATATTCGTGAGCGCAGGATCCTTCTGGCGTGTCATAGCGCCGGTCGCGGCGTCGATCACGTCTTTGTATGAGTATCCCTGCACCGCGTAACCGTTGCCCTGCATGACGAGGTTGCCGTCCTTGTCGAGCGCGAAATTACCCGCGCGCGTGTAGAGCTGAGACGAACCGTTTTTAACTACGAAAAACCCGCTGCCCTGTATCATCATGTCGGTCGGGATACCAGTCGTCTGCGTGCTGCCCTGGGTGTGAGCCGTCTCTATGGAGCCAATCTTGACTCCGAGGCCGACCTGAGCGGGGTTCACACCGCCTATCGGCACGCTGGAGTCCGGCGCGCTGGGATTTTTTATCGTCTGATAGACCATATCGCGGAAGTGTATGACATCCCGCTTGAATCCCACCGTGTTGACGTTGGCTATGTTGTTGCCGGTCACGTCGAGGTAGGTTTGATGCGCTTTAACACCGCTGACGGCCGAGTATAATGAACGTAGCATTTCTTTTACCTCCTGTTAATTATTGCGATCCTTCGCCGTCGATGCTTCCGTGTCGCGGGATCGGATATTCTATATATTATCTCTTCAGATTTATGAGAACTTCCAACATCTGGTCGGAAGTTGTAACCGCTCTCGTATTGGCCTGTAGACCTCGCTGAGACCTTATCAGGTTCACAAACTCCTCCGACAGGTCGACGTTCGACATCTCTATAGTCATTCCCTCTATTTTCCCCGCCCCTGCCTCCATGGGCGCCACTATCCTAGGTTCGCCCGAATTGGCCGAGACGTCGAAGCAGGTCTGCCCGACCTTGTCCAAGCCCTGCGGGTTCATGAACATGGCTAGCGCCAACTGCGCGATGGGACGCGACTGGCCGTTCGAGTAAGCGCCCGTTATCACTCCGCGCGAGTCCACGCTCCACGAGTTGAGCACGCCGGACGGATAGCCGTCCTGAGCCTTGAGTTTCGTGGTGTAGTCGCTCCCGAAACTCGTCACTCCGCCCATCGGCCCGCTGTCCGCGAGGCCGAGCTGTTTGGCGAGATCGCTTCCGAGAAAATCGAGCGTTATAGCCCCCGAACCGCTTCCGAAGTTCGTCGCCACCCTGCCCGTCGGTTTGTCGCTGTCGGCGGCAAGCCCGACAATCTTCTCCACCGGGCTCCAGTTGAAAGTAGGCGGCGTGCCGGATGTCGCGAGCGTAGGTTCGTATGTATAGGTCCGCTTGAGCTGTCCGTTGTCGCCGAATACGAGGGTTCCCGCGCCCTCTCCGTACTGATTTGCGACATTGCCGTTTTCGTCCGTGTAATAAGCGTACCAGTCCCACTCGCTTTCCGCGCTCGTCGGAGGCGTGCCGTTCGGGTCGGCGGGACGATCCAGCGCCTTGCGCAAGACGACGTTCATCGTATGAGGATTTCCCTCGCCGTCGTACACGATGAAAGCATCATTCCAGTCATACGAGTTGAGCATGCTGCCGCCGAAAGCGTCCATCACGGACGCGCCCGACACGGCGGTTCCGCTCGCGAACACGTCAGCCGCTCCTGTATAGCTGAAGGGGCGCGCCACCTTGCCGTCGCCTCCAGGAACGTCATCCAGGTCTGGAATTCGCGCCGCGTTCCTGCTGTCGAGATTGCATCTGAACGCCGCCACGCTCGTCGCCTTCGGAGGCATTACCTCCCCCACCGGGATCACAATCC
>JAITOL010000011.1 GCA_031289955.1 Synergistaceae bacterium | reverse complement strand
GCGCTCCAGGCCTTTTTTTACTCTGTCGCTGTTTTCAGTCTTCATCCGCGGACACCCCTTTAAAATTTTCGCAAGGATTCATGCTTCAAAACGCGTGACCCATACGCCGTTTTTATTTTATCACTCAAACGCGCGTGAAAAACATCTCCGACCGCCTCCGGCGTGGATTTTAAAACACGCTCTTATCGATTGTTCCATGGATTGATCGCGATAATCCCTCCGGCTTCAAAAGGACCGGTATCGCGAGTTGCCACTATGAATCCTTTAGAGGCGGCGATAGCGGCAATATATCCGTCGGGCAAAGGAAACCCCTTGCCCGACGACCTGGCCTTCACGGCCAGCGCTGAATAACACCGAGCGGCGTTGATGTCGAATGTCAGCACACGATTGCCAAATAATTCGATAACACCATCCAGCATTTCGGCCAGGACATTTCTGCGCCGACCTTCCGGCAGAGCCCCAATGCCGAACATCAGTTCGGCCAGCGTCACGCTGGACAAGTACAGGGTTTCGGCGTCTTGTTCGTTCAGCCACGTCCGCACAGCCGGATTAGGCTCCGGTTTCATCGCCTCGGAAACGACATTCGTATCCAGGACAATCATTCAAACCTCATCGGCTCCACCGGAATCTTTACGCGCATCTGTTCTAACACGGCGAAATCATCGTTCGTCAGGTTCAGTCGCCGACTGAGCTCCGCCATAGCATCGCCCATTTGTACGCTTCGCCCGGGCTTCAATGTATTTTTCAGAATCTCGCGGACTTCCGCCTCCATGCTGCGGCCGTGTACGGCGGCTCGCAGACGCAAAGCACAGTGTACCTCGTCCGGCACATTACGCACTGTCAGGATAGCCATAGCCAACTCCCCTTTGCTTTCATTGACTGCAATTATAAGCATTTGAAAGTATCAATGCAAGCGAACGAATATCAATGCCCGGCCCTCAGTTCATCAGAAAATTCCCTAATATGGCGCTCCCGTCAGGAGTGAGGATGGATTCGGGGTGGAACTGAAGGCCGTATAGTTCGTATTCCGCGTGCCTGACTCCCATGATCTCCCCATCCTCCGAGCGCGCGGTGACTTTCAGCTCGTCCGGCAGCGTCCTCTCGTCTATCGCGAGCGAGTGGTAGCGGCCGCCCTGGATCGTAGCCGGCAGCCCCCGAAACAGCGGCGCGCTGTTGTCTATCGCGATCGCGGACTGCTTGCCGTGCACCAGGGTCTTCGCGTATGAGACGGTCGCTCCGAACGCGAGCCCGATGGCCTGATGCCCGAGACAGACGCCCAAAAGAGGAATTTTTCCGGCAAACCTGACGCAGGCCTCCACGCACACCCCCGCCGATTCAGGACGTCCCGGCCCAGGAGAGAGGACGACGCGCTCCGGACGCAGTTCCTCGATCTGATCCGTCGTAAGTTCGTCGTTGCGCACGACCCTGACGTCCGGCCTGATGCCCCCTATCAACTGGTAAAGGTTATAGGAAAAACTGTCGTAATTATCGATCAGCAGGATCATTCCACTCCGCCTCCCTCCGCTGTTTCCAGCGCCTTTATGACCGCTTTCATCTTGTCCCGGCACTCCGCGTACTCGCGCTCCGGAACGCTGTCTGCCACTATGCCCGCGCCGGAGCGCGCGAACACCCGGCCGTTCTTCTTGAACGCGATGCGTATCGCGATGCAGGTGTCCATGTCGCCGGAAAAACTGACATAGCCGATCGCCCCTCCGTAAATGCCGCGACGGCAGCCCTCCAGTTCATTGATGATCTCACAGGCGCGAAGTTTCGGCGCGCCGGACAGCGTACCGGCCGGCAGCACCGCGCCTATCGCGTCCATGGCGGTTTTGCCGGCCCTTATCTCGCCCCTCACTGTGGAGCCTATGTGCATCACGTGGGAAAAACGTTCGATCGACAGGTATTTCTCGACCGTCACAGTGGAAAATTTGCTCACTCGGCCGATGTCGTTCCGCCCAAGGTCGACCAGCATGTTGTGTTCCGCCAGTTCCTTGGGATCCGCCAGCAATTCGCGCTCCAGCGTGTCGTCCTCCTCGGGGGTGGCCCCGCGCGGTCGCGTTCCCGCAAGGGGAAACGTGTAAAGGTATCCGTCCTGGAGCTTCACGAGCGTCTCGGGAGACGCTCCGGCTATTTCGATGGCGTCGCTGCTGAAATAGAACATATAGGGCGATGGGTTGACGCGCCGGAGCGCGCGATAGGTGTCGAACAGGCTTCCGTCGGCCTCGGCCTCCAGCCGGTTCGACAGGACGACCTGAAAGATATCGCCCTCCCTGATATACTCCTTCGCCCGCACCACCATGTCGCAATACCGTTTTTCGTCGAACAGGGCGCGAAAGGGCGACTTCAAGCGCAGCGGAGGAATATCGGCCTCGACCCCGTTCTCCAACAGCCGCCGCATGGATTCCAGTTCGTGAACCGCCCGGTTGTAATTTTCCTCCAGGGCGTCGGTCTTTACGCTCACGATGAGGATCATCGTCCGCTTCAGATGATCGTAGGCTATGACCTTGTCAAACAGCATGAGGTCGACGTCCATGAAATCCTCTTCGTCCGGCGCGTCGAGCTTCAGCGACGGTTCGGCGTACTTTATATAGTCATAGGAAAAATACCCGACCAGCCCGCCGCAAAACGGGGGCAAATTCGGCATCCGAGGGCTGCTGTTCTCCTCTATTATCCGCGCTATACAGCCTCCGGGATCGGAGGTTTCCGTCCGGATCATGGAGTCATTTTTTACGCGCAGCGTTCCGTCCTTGCAGGTGATCTCCAGTTTCGGATCATAACCGAGGAAAGTGTAGCGGCCGCGAGACCCCGTATCCTCTATGCTTTCCAGTATGTAGCAGTGACGGCTCACCCCCTTCAATATCCGAAAACTTTCGACGGGGGAACGAACATCCTCCGGCAGCACGGACCAGACAGGTATCCTCTTGAACTTTTCCGCGAATGATCTCGCTTCGCTCAAATCGGGCAAATACATCTCGACATCGCTCCTTCTCGATAGTGATGGATAAAAACAGAGCGAGGGGCCGCGTAATACAGCCCCTCGCTCACGAAAAAAGAAAAAAATAAAGGGGACCCGGAATCGTATCGACCCTCCGAGCCCCCTGTATTTACACGGGAAGAATCCGGCGGGCGGCTATCTCTGCCGCCACCAGGAATTTTTGATCAAATCGGTTGTCGTCACACACCTTGCGCCGTTCATGCCGTTTCCTCCGATATTTGAAAGTTTCAATCCGATACTTTTACCACACAAAACAATTTTCCGCAAGAGGCGGGGCGAATTCTTAAACCGCAGGTTAGGAAGCTGCAAATGGTTCTGAATCAAGTAATAGCCTAACTCGACTAGAAATTGAATTTTCACCCATTGGGTGAAAAGGCAAAATCGCTTGAAGCTGGTTGTAGCGCGTATCTATAGTGATTAAAATTCACCTGAGGAAATATATGGTTGAATATATGGCAAATTATATGTATAATACGTGGCATGGAGTTTGAATGGGATGAAAACAAGAATCAGAGCAATATCGA
>JAITOL010000155.1 GCA_031289955.1 Synergistaceae bacterium | reverse complement strand
GCTTTAAAACCTTGCGGCCACGCATTCTCAAACGGCAAAATGCTGACGTGGCGGAATAGGTTCAGACCGTATTCCATCCACACTGTGCAAATAGGGATTTTATATTCTATCACGCCAGGTAAGGATAATTTTTATACGACGCGTGTGTTTGCCGGAAAGATGCGCAATGTGAGTAAGGTCGCGGACAACCTGAATATGATATATGAAATATGATCGACAAGACCAGATAAAACCGATTGCCGTCAACCAAATAATTAAATATGGTTGACTATGCACTTTCCCTCTGTTATCATTTTCCCCATCTCAGACGAGAAGCGGAGGAAAATCCATGTCGCTGAAAAACAAAATCATCTCCACTCTTGAGATGAACAGGGGTACGAGCGTTTCCGGGGAATTTCTCGCGCAAAAACTTTCCGTTTCGCGTTCGGCGGTATGGAAAGCGATAGGCGAACTCCGAAAAGAGGGTTACGACATAGAGGCGTCCACGAATAAGGGCTACCGGTTGTCCGAGAGCGTCGACATCTTGTCAGAGGAAGGAATAAGGATTTTTTTAAAACCTGAACGTCTTCCCTCGGAGCTTATAATTTTCAAGACGATCGAATCCACAAACCTTGAGTCTAAAAAAATGGCTGTCGCCGGCGCCGCTCACAGTACGGTTATGCTGGCCGACGAGCAGACTTTGGGGCGTGGGAGGTTCGAGCGAAGCTTTTTCTCTCCCGCGCATACGGGCATATATATGAGCTTCATTCTGAAGCCGCGTATGCCGGCTTCAGACGCCACACTGATAACTGTCGCCGTGGCTGTGGCGGTATGCCGGGCGATTGCCGGGCTTACCAGGTTGCGTCCGCTCATAAAATGGGTGAACGACATCATTTTGGACGGCAAAAAAATATGCGGCATCCTGACCGAATCCATCATGGATTTTGAGAGCAACTCCGTTTCGGATGTCATATTGGGAATAGGGCTGAACTTCAGCACTCCCGAGGACGCCTTCCCCGATGAACTCAAAGACCGGGTCGGATCGTTGTTTCCCAAAGGAGATCCGTCTTTTACCAGAAACGAGATGGCGGCGGCGATAATAGACAACGTGCTGAATCTTTATGAAAACCTGACCGGGCGCGGCTTTATAAGCGAATATAAGGAACTCTCCTGCCTGATGAACCGCGAAATTTCCTATTTTGACGGCGGAGTGGAAAAACGCGCGACAGCAATCGACATTGACGACTCTGGACGGCTGATGGTCTGCGACGCGGACGGCACGGTCTCCGCGCTCTCCGCGGGGGAGGTCGGCGTTCGGATATGAGCGGCAAGACCATCGCCTCGCCCGAAAAAATATGGCGCCTCGATGCCAAGGGGATGGCGCTCGCGGCGGCGTTCTCCGCTCTGATAGCGGTTGGGGCGTTTATCCGTATACCGGTCCCTGTGGTTCCTTTCACGCTGCAATTCCTATTTACAAACCTCTCATGCCTGCTGCTTGGGAAAAAGCTCGGCTCGTGGTCCATAGCCGCCTACATCGCGGTTGGGCTGGCAGGAGTGCCGGTATTCGCCTCCGGCTGCGGTCCCGGTTATATATTTCAGCCGACATTTGGTTATATTATCGGGTTTCTGTTTGGGGGATACGTCGCGGGGTTTGTCGT
Organism: Synergistaceae bacterium; assembly: GCA_031289955.1. Lineage (GTDB taxonomy): Bacteria > Synergistota > Synergistia > Synergistales > Synergistaceae > JAIRKI01. The sequence goes on along the minus strand of JAITOL010000155.1, from coordinate 2,499 downwards.
GGAACGCGTATCTTTCCCGTCGTTCGCGCGAAATCTCGCCGCGAGTTTTCTTAACCTGGCCGTCGTTTATCTGTGCGGAATGGTTTATTACTACTTTATAGCCAACTTTTACGTTGGGAGAGACGCGTCTATAGGCGTATGGGCGCTGATTTTATCTGGTTTTATCATGGCAGTTCCCGGAGACATAGCCTTGTGTGTCGTAAGTTCGATACTTGCGATAAGGCTAGCAGCGATGAAAAAGGAGATGAGATAAATAATATGGCGGTTGTTGAGTGCGACGTGGACGTCAAGCGTCTGAAGGCAAAAGTTTTAAGCGGCGGGAAAATTTCGAAAAATGAAGCTCTGGAGCTTGTGGACTCGGAACTCGAAGAATTGTGCGGAGCTGCCGACGAAATCAGGGAACGGTTTTGCGGAAACGTTTTCGATTTTTGCTCGATAATAAACGGAAAGAGTGGAGGCTGCACGGAGAATTGCAAATTTTGTTCTCAGTCCGCGCACCACAATACAGGTATCGCGAAATACTCCCTTATAGGGGAGAGCGAGGCGTCGGAGGGCGCGCGCTATAATTTCGACCGCGGAGTGGGGCGCTTTGCTATCGTTACCGCGGGACGCGCCATGAACGACGCGGAGGTCGACGAGCTTTGCAAAAACTACGAGAGCATTGGGAGGACGTGCGGGGTCTTTAAATGCGCGTCGCACGGTTTGCTCAGGACGGAGCAGCTTGAGAGGCTGAAACAAGCCGGTGTGCGGAGATATCACAGCAACCTTGAGACGTCCCGCTCGTTTTTCCCCAACGTCTGCACAACTCACTCTTATGACGACAAGATTACTACAATCAAAAACGCCGGATCTGTCGGGCTCGAAGTTTGCAGCGGAGGAATTTTTGGTATTGGGGAGACGATGGAGGACAGAATCGACATGGCGCTCGATCTTCGGGAGCTCGGCGTAAAATCCGTTCCAGTGAATATCCTGAGCCCCATACCAGGCACTCCTCTCGAGAATAACCCGATTCTCTCGGGCGGCGAAGTGAGGAGAATAGTGGCGATCTATCGGTTTATACTGCCTGACGCGATGATACGGATGGCTGGCGGAAGAGGTCTTCTGGATGACAAGGGGGAGTCGGTCTTCCGTTCCGGTTCGAACGCGGCGACTACAGGCGATTTGCTGACTACGACAGGAACCGGAATAGATTTCGACATGGCCCTGGTCAAGAGATTGGGATACGAGGCGAAATTTCATTGAGCGGGAAACGCGGAGGAATTTTTGTGACAGGAACCGGGACGGACGTGGGGAAGACCTACGTTGCTGCCCTCATTGTGAAAAAACTCCGCGAACGCGGTTTTGACGCCGGTTACTACAAGCCGGCATTGAGCGGCGCTGAAGTTTTGCCCAAAAGCGGCGAGTTGCTTGCCGGGGACGCCGCGCATGTCTGCGCCGTTTCCGGTCTTGACCGCGAATCAAACTCTCTCGTGTCGTACATATACAAAACTCCCGTATCTCCCCATTTTGCCTCCCGACTGGAGGGAAAGCCGATCAGACTGGAAAAGCTCAAGGAGGATTTTGCCACTGCCCGCGATAAATTCAGTTTTTTGACGGTCGAGGGGTGCGGTGGAATCGTCTGTCCGCTTTGCATGGACGAGACGGAGGAAAATGGGCAGGGGAGGCTTTTGTTGGAGGACGTTATCGCCGCTTTCGGCCTTGGCGTATTGATAGTGGCGGATTCCGGCCTGGGAACAATAAACGCCGTGACGCTGACCGCGGAATACGCGCGCCAAAAAGGGATAACAGTGAAGGGGATAATTTTCAATCGATACGAGCCGGATAATTTAATGCACTCGGACAACATTAATGCCGTCGAATTGCTGACTGGAATAAAGGTAATCGCGCGAGTGCCCGCCGGAGTGGACGACCTGGGGTTCGACGCGGATCGCCTGGCGGAATTGTACGCTTACGGGAATGAGTGAGACGCCGATGAAGAGCCTTGCGGAACGGGATTTAAAACATATCTGGCATCCATGTTCTCAAATGAAGGATTATGAGGAGCTGCCCCCGATAGTGGTCGACCGCGCAAAGGGGGTCTATCTATACGATACGAACGGCAAGCGCTATATCGACGCCGTCGGTTCGTGGTGGTGTAATCTGCTCGGGCACTGCAACGACAGGATAAACGCGGCGGTAAAATCGCAGATCGACCGTCTTGAACACGTTATTTTCGCTAATTTTTCACATGAACCGGCGATAACCCTGTGCGAAAAGCTGAGTACCGTAACGCCCCCGGGGTTGAACAAATTTTTCTTCACCGACAACGGATCGTCCGCTGTAGAGGCGGCGATGAAGATGAGTTTTCAATATCACGTTCAAAGCTCCGCGCAGCGGCATAGCAAAAAGAAACGTTTCATGGCATTGAGCGACGGTTACCACGGAGAAACACTCGGCGCGCTCTCGGCAGGCGGGGTCGATCTATATTCCGAGCTGTACCGGCCGTTATTGCTGGACGTT
>JAITOL010000135.1 GCA_031289955.1 Synergistaceae bacterium | reverse complement strand
TGTGACGTCCGGCCCACCGCGCGCGAACCGCCGCCGGGCCTCTCTGAATTTTTTGAGCGTCTCCAGAGCGGAGGCAGTCTTTTTTTTTGGCGAATCGATTTCCTCAAGCGATGCTATAGCGGCTTCGACCGCCCTGTCCAGCGTCTCGTCGATCAAAACGCCCGTCGTCGGCGTGGTTTTGTCACGCGAATCGGGCGCGCTTGAAGAACTATCAAACGTATCGGAAAGCCTCATGAGCGATTGGAGCGAAACCTCAGCGCACTCTTTCAAGCGCTCAGGCCCTATGAGGTTGTAGCGAGCTTTTTCCGCGATATCCCTGACGTCGTCGCGCCAATCCTGCCTTTTCTGGAAACCCGAGCCGCCACCATCGCGTCCGAGCCTGCGAGCGGCGGGTTCGATCGCCGGGGCGAACGATTCGATGGCGCTCGACGCGGCCATCCGGAAGGCCTCGCCGCCCTCGCCCTCAGGAATGACATCGAGGGCCGGCGATAGGCCCGCATATATCGCGTACTCTTTAAGCAGCCTTCCGCAGATGCTGTTGACCGTCCCGATGAACCCGTCGAAAATTCGCAGCGCTTCGTCGTAAAGACCGCGTTCCAGCAGCACACGTCTCGTCCTCTCGCGCAGTTCTTCGGCCGCCTTGTTCGTGAACGTCGTCGCCATCAGAGCCTCGGGAGCCATTCCATTCGCGAGGCGATACGCGATGTCGTCGGTTAGACTGTAAGTTTTTCCCGTACCGGCGCTCGCGTTGACAATACTGACGCCCGCCGTCTCATTTTTCATATCGAATCCCCCTTGACTCCGCAGAGAATCGCAAAATCGCACCAGCCGCACATCGGGCTCTCGTAAATCAACCCCTCCGCCGCCGCGCGTTCCTTCAATCCCTTTTGAAGCTCGTTCTCGTCCGCGCCGCGAGAGACTTCCAGCTTCTCATAAACGCCCTTCGCCTCCAGAACCCCGCCGTTCAATGTGCTGAATGCCCTTCTCCAGCTCGCCGCGCCGCGCTTCCATACTTCATCTATCGGTGTGCGGGAGACGACCGCTCTCTCGCCGAGAAGCGGAGAATCGCTCAGGAGCCTGCCCTGCGCGAGCATAAAATATCCGGTGTGGACGTCGCCGCGGTTTGCCTCCTCAGATCGCAGCATCCATGCGTAAGTCGCTAGCTGAAACGCCCGCCCCTCTTCTATCTCCGCCCTCTTGTGAGAATCGCCGCCGGACCACTTAAGGTCGAACACAAACCTGTTCCCTGAACTGTCGCCGAGTATCAGGTCCGCAAAACCGACGAACGGTATATCATCCAGGCTTGATGAAATCTGTGTTTCCGAACCCATGACGCTCATCCCTAGCGAGATGATCGCCTCGGCCATCGCGCGAACAGCTCCGACTGCGCCTGCCCGATAGCGCATTCTTTCAACCTCCCTGCCTTCCAGCAGCAATTCGGACGCCATCGAGGGCAGAAGCGAGTCGTACAGACGCGACGCGGCCGACGCGGCTTCGTCCGGATGTATTGGCCCATCCGCGTTCGTGTAAATCTCCTGCACTATCCTGTGGCAGAGTTTACCGATCATGAGGTTTCCGGTCGGCAGGTCGAAAGCTCGGGATTTTTGCAGACGCGCTTGATATTTCAGCGCCCACTTCATGGGACAGGCTATCATCTCCCGGACGCTTGTGTATGAGAGTTTCCCGGGTTGTGGCACGGCGCCATGCCTGATGTCATGCCGCGCGATTGGGGCATGTGGAATGAGGCGGCCGGCGGGGATCAACGCCGCTGAGCGTCCTGCCAGCCGCCAATCCGCTCCCCGGGCACGAAGCGATTCGCCGTTTTTGATAAACGGCGAATCGTTTGGAATGTCAAGCGCGCCGAGAGCGCAAAGAATTTCATCCAGGAAGGGGTGTGGAGGGAGCGGAACGCCGTCTTTCCGCATGGGCCGGAACGTCATAAACCGCTCGCGCGCGTTTAAAAAGGATCGGCGCCACGAAGACGCCTCCCTCTGCCTCGATACAAACGGAGGTTCCGGCAGTATGCCGAATTTTGCCAGAGAGCTTCGCTCCGTCTTGCTCCAGTACGTCCGAGGCGGTGCGCTTCCTTCGGAAAAACCCCACCAGATCAGCGTCTTAACCGGGCCGATCACCGCCCCGGGATGAGAAAACGTCCTCCACGGCGTGGCCTCAGCGAAGCGGTCAGGAGCGGCGCTTCCCTCTCCGATCACGGAGTCGAGCATCCTCTCAACTCTGATGCGCGGTATGGAGCCTTTGCCCTCCGCCAGATGCGACATTTCCATCGCATGGCCTATCGCCTCCATGATGAGCGGATCTTTTTCAGTGTCGCCTGTGCCCGTTCTCGCCGAATGCGCCAAAAACCTTTCCGAGAGCCAGTGACACAGCTCGCGAAGTTTTTCTTCGGGAATCCCCTCGTCTGCTGAACACAGATCTGACGCAAGGATTCTGTCCAGCCACGAGGCGTAATCGCGGGCCTCGCGTTTTATCTTGTTCCTACTGGCCTCGCTTGTTTCTTCGGGCAGTTTCCCCTCCATGTAAGCAACGTAATCTATCTCTATTGAGTCAATGGCCGATTTCCACTCGCTCCCTCCGACGCCCGGCGCCTCAGTCAGTGCCCTGAGCAGATGCCAAGCGTAGCGCGGCGGTATCGGGCATAGAGGCATGGATAGAAATTCCGCCAGACGATGGGCGTCGACCGGTCTCCAGACTACCGACAACAGCATCGGAAGCAACTGCGTGGCGGCGCGCCACCTCGACGTCTCGGACGCGCCGATCTTTGGAAGTCCTCTGGCCGCGAACGCGCGGTCCAGTATCTCCGTGTCGCTTCCGCAAATCAGCGCGACGTCGTCATTTTCGCCGCCCGACATCCAGATCGCCAGATTTTCAGCGGCCTCCCATTCGTCTCCAGCCTCAAATATCGTGAGCGGGCTGTCGGCGGAGGCGTCAAAAACGCCAGAGGGCGAAACGCCCCTCATCGCGGCATTGAGAGGCGACAGTCCCCCGCCCGGCTCGGCGCCGCTCCCCTCTTCGATTTGTCCGACCGCGGCGCCGCACTCCCCCAGCAGCTTTATAATTTTTCGCCATATCGGCGGAAGCAAATCGAGCGGTTCGGCGAGCGTGACCTCTGATACGCGAAGCAGTCGGGCGGGGTCGATGCCTTTTACGGCCTTCGCCCTCGCGAGCGCATCCGCCGCATCCCTCAGGCGGTCGGATTTGCCCCTCGATAAGGGTAAATCCGAACTTTCGATGTCGGAGAGCGCCCCAAGCCTCGGCAGCGACGGGTCGAGAGCGCGGCCGTCCCAACCCGACTCGACCAGCTCATCCCGCCAGTCGAGCATCTGTCTCGCTGTCGACCACGCGTCAACGGCAAACGACTTGTGAAACCAGGCGTCCTCGGAGTCGCGCGACTCCACACGTTTCATATATTCATCTATGCGCTTCGCCTGCCCGACGCTCAATCCCGAAAGCCCGAGTCTCGACTCCAGCAAATCGAGCAATCCCCTCGGTCCAAGCCGAACCTCCCCCAGCGCCGCCTGCCCGTCGCTCCATCGAGCGCCGTCGAGGTACATCCCAAACGTAACCCTCATAAAATTCCTCCAGTCCGCCAAGGCCGTAAAAGGGAAGGATAATATGCCGCGTGTTCGCGAGCGCATATCTATTATACGAGAAATTTATATCGAAATCGTTCAAAAAAAGTTGCGAACTCTTGGCTTCCGGTTCGCAACTTTTTTGCTTGATTGATTGTTCAGTTTGTTTGTTTCAGTTTATCTCTATTACCAAGTAATGATAACCGGCCTAGCTAATCCTGGAACTCTGTACTGCCCTGGAATCTGGCAATCTTGCCATACTATAGGTTGTTGATCTCTTGGGACCACTTCGGCCTTAAATTCATAGCGTCCAGGGATTGACGGCGATGGCTTCCACTCAACGTTATTGTATACGCCTTTTACTATGCCATTGACCACTGCAAGGACATAGTGTTTTGATGCATTCTTAAGCTTTATCAATTCATTAGGTCCGATTTTCCAAGCCGCACGCACTGTCTCGTATACATTATTGTTGTTATTATTAAAGTTGCTCTGCCGTATTTTGATGATAACGCATTCGTAGCCG
>JAITOL010000041.1 GCA_031289955.1 Synergistaceae bacterium | reverse complement strand
CGATATGGGCTACGGCGTCGATCTCTATCCGCCCACGCCTTACACGGCGGTAAAGGTTCCGGTGTTCTCGTTCGAGAAGCTCCATGGGGTCGATACTCACCTTGGTCCCGAGATGAAGTCGACCGGCGAGGTATTGGGCATAGGCAAGACGCTGGAAGAGGCGATGTTCAAGGGGCTCGTTGCGGCCGGCTACAACATGGAGCGTCGGGGCGGGGTGCTCTTTACCGTGCGCGACAGTGACAAGCCCGAGATAGTCGACGTCGCGAAAAAATACGCGTCGCTTGGGCTCAACCTGTACGCCACGAAGGGCACGGCGAGAGTTTTGGCCCGCGCCGGCCTGAGCGCGATAGTGATCCACAAGATAAGCGAGTCGTCGGACAACGTGGCGACCCTGATAGAGAGCGGAATGGTCAGGTACATCGTGTCGACGTCCGTCCGGGGGCGTGACCCGGCGAAGGAGAGCATGCAGATAAGGGCGCTCGCCGTGAGGCTCGGAATACCGTGTCTCACGGCCATAGACACCGCGACTGCGGTCGCGGACAGCATCAGGAGCCGCTACAGCGAGGAGAACACGGAGCTGGTCGACATCGCGATCATGAGGAGGTCGCGCAGCAAGCTGCACTTCAGCAAGATGCACAGCTGCGGAAAAGACGACCTCTATTTCGACGGATTCGAGCAGGATATAGTTTCTCCCGAGTCGCTTTCCATCATGCTGGGGGACAGGCACTTCGGCGTGGGGGGCTATGGGGTCGTCATGATCTGTCCGTCCGATACGGCGGACGCGTATATGAGGCTGTTCAACACCGACGGCAGCGAGGGCCTGATGAGCGCGTCGGCCGTGGCGTGCGCCGGCAAGTATCTTTACGAGAGCGGGCGGACCGACGGGCGCAAGTCGATGATCATCGATACGCAGAGCGGCACGAGGAAGATCGAGGTCTTCACCAGGCACGGAGAGGTCATATATGGGGAGGTCAACCTCGGAGTCCCGATGTTCAACCCTGCCGCCATACCGGTGACACTGCCCGGAGACAGGGTCATGGGCAGGGTGGTGGACATAGGGGAGAGGACGTTCTGCGTAACGTGCGTGTCCATGGGCAGCCCGCACTGCGTAATATTCTGCGACGACCTGGAGCGGATAGACATGGATAAAATAGGTCCGCTCGTCGAGCGCGCGCCGATATTTCCCCTGAGGTCGAACGTCGAGTTCGTCAGGGTCGTTGACGAGAGCACTCTGTCCATGAGGATATGGGAGCGCGGGGACGGAGAGACCATGGCGAGCGGCAGCGGCGCGTGCGCCTCGGCCGTGGCGGCCGTCGAGAACGGATTCTGCTCCCGCGTGGGCATGATACGCGTCATACAAAACGGCGGCGACATGATGGTTGATTATTCGGGAGATGAAGTCATTCTGCACTGCAAGGTGCGCAAGGTGTTCGACGGCGTTGTCGACATTTAATGATTGTTCATACTATTCAAAAAAATGAACCAATGGGCCGCGCTGGTCTATTGACATTCCATGGATGTGTGATACTATATCGGGCACAATCGGTTTGATTCAGCGTTATTACTGGTGCTAAGGAGGCGGAGGTTGTGTCTGAGCTTTCGGCGTTGCAACGATTCCGACGTTATTTCACGAAATCATGTATAAGCAGCGTTGAAGGGGATATGGCTTCCTCGCACTGGCGACAGAGATGAGACGTCACGGCTGAAAACGTCTCTCGCATAAGACGAAGAGTTGAATTAAAGTTCACAGAGCCCGCGCCCCGGAGCTGACGCCGAAGAAAGGTTCATATATATCCAAGTAGGCGTCCGGCCGGTTCCCGGCAATGAACCGCAAAGAGATGACCCGAGGCTTCGGCCGGGGGTCAAACGAGGGTGGCACCGCGGGTTTACAAAGCGCACAAAACTCGCCCCTCATCTTCCGCTACGGAAGATGAGGGGCGAGTTTTTTTATTTGTTTGCGAATCGATTTAAAAATCAAAACTGGAGGCGATTGTGGTGGCAGTGAAAAAAGCGGCAGTGGAAAAAAAGGGCAAGGTAGTTCTGGCTTATAGCGGCGGCCTCGATACATCCGTCGCGATTCCATGGCTCATGGATCAGGGTTACGACGTGGTGACGATGACGGCCGACGTGGGCCAGCAGGCCGACAACATGGATGAGATGAACGAGAAGGCTATAAAGACAGGGGCCGTCTCCGCTCATATGCTCGATCTTCGCGATGAGATGATAGATAATTTCATTTGGCCGGGACTCAAGGCGAACGCGCTCTATGAGGGAATTTACCCGCTCAATTCGGCTTATTCGCGTCCGCTGATAGCGCAGGCGCTCATCTCCATAGCGCAGCAGGAGGGGGCGGTCGCGATAGCTCACGGCTGCACCGGCAAAGGGCAGGATCAGGTCCGCATAGAGGTCTGCGCGAACGCGCTCGATCCGAGCATCCAGGTTCTGGCGCCGGTTCGCGACTGGCATATGACGCGCGAGCAGGAGATGGAGTACGCGGAAAAACACAACGTCCCGGTGCCGACGACGAGGATGAGCCCATACAGCCTCGACGACAACCTCTGGGGCCGGGCGTGCGAGTGCGGGGTGCTGGAGGATCCATGGAACAAGCCGCCGAAGGGCGCGTACGGCCTCACTGTCGACCCGCTCGAAGCGCCGGACAAGCCCGCCTTGGTCGAGATAACGTTCGAGAAGGGCATCCCTGTGGCGATAGACGGCAAGAAAATGAACAGCATAAAGCTCATCGACCATCTCAACAAACTCGCCGGAGATCACGGCGTAGGCAGGATAGACATGGTTGAAAACAGGCTCGTCGGCTTCAAGAGCCGCGAAGTGTACGAATGTCCTGCCGCTGTGACCCTGATAACGGCCCATAAGGCTCTTGAGACGATAACGCTTACGAAGGACGTCATGAGGGTAAAGGGCGATCTCGACAGGAAGTTCTCCGAGCTGGCGTACGAGGGCTGCTGGTTCTCCCCGCTCATGGACGCCATACAGGCGTTCATCGACAAGACGCAGGAGACGGTGAGCGGCACTGTTCGCGTCCAGTTCTACAAGGGACAGGCCGTCGTGGAGGGCATGAAGTCCCCGAACGCCATCTATCGCTACGATCTCGCCACATACTCCGAGGGCGACACGTTCGACCACGCCGCGAGCGTTGGCTTCATCAAGGTCTGGGGGCTCCCGATAAAGACGTGGACTCAGACGCACAATAAGGGGAAGATTGTCTTCAAGTCGTCGATAAAGGACTCGAAGCTCGCGCAAAAAAAGCCTCCCAAGGCATAGCGTAATAAGGTTCCCAAAATATCGTTTACTGTTCGCCGCGTCATGGATTATACTCGACGCGGCGATTTTTATCTTTTGCGTCGTGCCGGAGGCCATGCCATGAATCGTATCCGTTTGCGCGTTTTTATGCTGATATGCGTCGTCCTGACGCTGGCCGCGTTTGTGCGCCATGCCGCTGCCGCGCCTTCGACCGCCGTGCCGATAACGCTCGAAGGCGTGCCGAACCTTCACCGTGTCGCCGATAATTTCTACCGGAGCGCGCAGCCGACGAAAGAGGGGTTTTTAAACCTCGAAGCGCTGGGGATTCGCGCTGTGATAAACCTGAGGGCCTTTCACGACGACGACCTGAGCGGCACGAATATGCGGGCAATCTCGATGCCCATGCGCGCGTGGAACCCGGAGACGGACGACATCCTGCGCGTGATGCGCATACTGTCGGACGACGACGGAGGCCCCTATCTCGTCCATTGCCAGCACGGCGCCGATCGCACCGGCATGGTGACGGCGCTCTATCGCATGGTTTTTCAAAACTGGGACAGGGAGGACGCCATAAGAGAGATGACGGAAGGTGGTTTCGGATATCACGCCATCTGGACTGAGATACCGAAATTTTTGCGAAGGGTTGACATAGAATTTAT
>JAITOL010000020.1 GCA_031289955.1 Synergistaceae bacterium | reverse complement strand
GCCTTGACCTTCTCCGCGTTGCCGTTGTAAAGCTTTTGGGCATAGGCCCAGGCCGCGAGATAATTCCAGCGCGCGCCGCCAGAAGTCTTAGGGTTCGGAGTGATGATGCCGACGCCCGGTTTGGCGAGATCGCCCCAGTCTTTAAGGTTCTTGGGATTGCCCTTGCGGACGAGGAACACTATCGTAGAGGTGTAGGGCGAGCTGTTCTTGGAAAACTCCGACTGCCAGCCCGGCTTTATGAGACCGGATTTCTCGATGGCCGTTATGTCGTAAGCGAGAGCCAGAGTCACGACGTCGGCCTTGTTGCCCTCGATGACGGAGCGGGCCTGAGAGCCGGAACCGCCGTGTGACTGAGTGATAACGAGGTCGTCGCCGGTCTTGTCCTTCCAGTATTTTATAAACTCCTTGTTGAACGCCTCATAGAGTTCTCTCGTCGGGTCGTAAGAGACGCTGATTATCTCGACGGCGCCGCCGAAAGCAATGTCGATCTCTGCGAAGTAGCCGGATAGCGAGAGCAGTGCAAGAGCCGAGAACAAAACGAATAATTTTTTCATGATAGTTTTCACCCCTCAGTATTTTTTAACAAAGACGATGACGCCCGCCCTTGCGCATATCATAATCATAGTATTATGATATGAATTAAGTGGTAGATAATATATACGTAAACCATGCATATGTCAATGCCACTTGTGCATGGGACAGGACAAACGCATCACGACCGAGACATATGAAATTCATTTCTTCCTGCTGTATCTTTATTGCCCCATTATCCTCATAATCCAACGCTACTGTATTATCGCAAAAAATTGATGAGCTTCTCAACCTCTTTTTCGATGTTCGTCTCATCTCCACGCAAAACGATCTCAGGTTTCTCGGGCCTTTCGTAAGCCGAGTTGACACCTGTAAAATTTGGGATCTCCCCACAGCGTGCTTTTTTATAAAGGCCTTTTACATCGCGCAACTCGCAGATTTCAATCGGCGTATCGACAAAAACTTCTATAAATTCTCCATCGGCAAAAAGGGAGCGAGCAAATTCGCGATCTTTTCGAAACGGCGAAATGAAAGCGGCCAACACTATAAGCCCCGCATCTACCATCAATCTCGCGATCTCGGCAATCCGGCGAATATTTTCCACCCTGTCCTCCTCTGTAAAACCTAAATCCTTGTTAATTCCGTGCCTTATATTATCGCCATCCAGAATATACGTGTGTTTGTTCATCGAAAAAAGTCTTTTTTCGACCAGATTGGCGATCGTCGATTTCCCCGAGCCTGACAGACCACTGAACCACATGACGCGCGGTTTTTGTCCTTTGATGCCGGCCCGCGCGGACTTGTCGACATCGAATGAATGCCATACGACGTTGGAGGATCTTCTCAGTGCGTATTGTATCATTCCCGCTCCGACCGTCTCGTTTGAAGCACGGTCGATCAGGATGAAACCTCCAAGCTCTCTGCTTGCCGAATAAGGTTCAAATACTAAATTCGTAGCGGCCCGAATATTGCAAGTTCCGATCTCATTTATGCCCAAAGTTCGCGCTGGTTCCAGCGACAGCGTCTCAAGGCTGAATTTGCCCCTGATTGCTGTGATGACGGCGGAAGTTGTCCTGAAAGCGAGTTTTAAGATATATTCCCTCTCGGGGATCATTTTTACCTCGCTCATCCAAATTATCACGGCGCGAAACTGGTCGGCTGCTTCCGGGCGTTCATCCGGATCGGAGAGCACATCTCCTCTGCCGATGTCGATCTCTTTCTCGAACGACAAAGTCACCGCTTCGCCTTTAGTGGCTTCGTCCCCCCCCCCCCCCCAGAGATTATCCCAGTAACAACGTTTGTATATTCGGATGGGAGAATGACTACTTTATCGCCGATATGTATCCGACCTTCAGTCACTGTGCCGCAGTAGCCCCTGAAATTCAGATCAGTGTGTACCCATTGAACAGGCATTCTAAACGCGCGAACTTCATCTCTCCAAGGCGCTACGTTCTCCAGATATTCTATCAGAGTCGGTCCTTTATACCAGTGCGAGGCGTCGCTCTTTACAAATACATTGCCGCCTCCCTTCGCCGATAGCGGAATACAGGTGAGGAAAAGTTTACCGGCTTCCCTTTCAAGATTTCTAGCCAGTTCGGTATATTGTTTGACTATCTCGTTATAAACATCCTCTGACCAATCCAACAGATCCATTTTATTTACAGCCAGTACAATATGCCGAATTCCCAGCAATACTGCGATATATGTGTGTCGCACCGTTTGAGGCGGAACGCTGTTGCGCGCGTCGATCAAAACTACGGCTACCTCGCTGTTTGACGCGCCCGTTGCCATATTTCTCGTGTATTGCTCATGACCAGGGGTATCGGCTACTATAAATTTCCTTTTTGGGGTCTCGAAATACTGATATGCCACATCGATTGTAATGCCCTGTTCGCGCTCCGCAAGCAAACCATCCATCAGCAGCGAGAAATCCAATTCGCCTTCCGGGTTTTTTTTCAGGCTTCCTTTTCGGAGAGAGCTCAATTGATCTTCAAACAAACAACCGGAATCGTAGAGCAAACGCCCAATCAAAGTGCTTTTTCCGTCGTCGGCACTGCCGCAGGTGAGGAAACGAAGCTGTGCTTTATCAGGATGTCCGTCGTTATTAGAAAGTTCTTTTTTATATCGCTCGCTTGTCATATTAAAAATATCCTTCCAACTTCTTTTTCTCCATCGAACCCTCTTCATCACTGTCGATCAACCTGCCTTGGCGCTCGGAAAAATTCGACTCGAGAAGTTCGCGATAAATATCCCATACGGTTTCAGCATCAGATTCGATAGCGCCGGTAAGCGGGTAACAACCCAACGTGCGAAACCGCACTCTGCGCATTTCAGGTTTTTCGTCGCGTTCAAGTCTCATCCTGTCGTCATCAAACATAATCCATGTGCCCGAGCGTTTTACCACTGGGCGTTCCTTAGCGAAATAAAGCGGCGCTACCGGTATATTTTCGAGAGCTATGTATTCCCAGATGTCGTATTCGGTCCAGTTTGACAAGGGAAATATCCGCATAGTTTCGTTATGGCCGAGACGTGTATTGAACAAGCTCCAAAGTTCAGGCCTTTGTGTTTTGGGATCCCACCGGTGTCCGGAGGCACGGTGAGAAAAAATACGCTCTTTCGCGCGCGAACGCCCTTCATCTCTCCGCGCGCCTCCTATCGCGGCGTCGAACTCATATTTATCGATGGCCTGCCTCAGCGCCGCCGTTTTCATGATGTCCGTATAAGCTGCGGAACCATGTGTAAATGGATTGATGCCCTCTTCAACGGCGGCGTCATTTGTGTGGACTATTAGACGAAGCCCGTGACGGCTGGCCGTAGCGTCTCGGAAGGTTATCATCTCACGAAATTTCCACGTAGTATCTATGTGCATCAGAGGAAAGGGCGGTTTTGAAGGGTAAAAGGCCTTCATCGCCAGATGCAGCATCACAGATGAATCCTTTCCGATAGAATACAGGAATACGGGGTTTCTAAACTCCGCAGCAGCTTCTCTAAAAATAAAAACACTTTCGTTTTCCAACCTCAGAAGATTTGACGTAAGCAAAAAACAAGCTCTCCTTTCCGATTTTACGATAAATAGTTTACCATTATTTGCGGACTCGAGACAAGAATTATCATAAAAAGTAAAAATATCTTGAAAATATGCATAATTACACAAAATAGCCTGCCAAAAATACTATTTTCCCAAAAATTACAAAGTTGTTTCATGTAAGAGTTTAGGGGACATAGGGCAAAACCATCATGTCTCACGCTGAGGAGGTAATGGAATGTTCAACTGGAGCAAGAAAAACGAAGAGATGAAAGCGCGCGAGGAAATAGCTATGCTCGAAGCGGCTGGCTGCACCAGTATGGCGGACGAAATAAGGATTCACATGGGTTTTCCACTGGTGAACCGTGATGTACGAGGCGTTAAAGAACATCCAAAAAAAAGTTATATGATACCGCAAAAATCCACATGACCGACTGCAGGTGCTGAAGCCGCCTCTCGATTGACGAGAGGCGTTAACTTAGGCTCGAATATCTTCTCGTAAATAAGTTTCGCCCTGGCTTTCTACTGCGAGCGTCAGGCCGGGATGGACGATCACTTTGTACGTCGCCGCTCTTTATGATCCCCTCGAGAGACCCCCTCAGCAAATTGTCTCAGCAATAAAGATGTGTTAGAATCCCCTCGAGAGAAGAGGAAATGAGAAGATGACACAAAAAGTATAGTTTTATCCAATTACCGCAATCTTTGCCTAATGTTCTAAACATCCAGACAGTATCGTTGTCCGCCCGCATGAAATTTATCATCTATAATATTGGCAAGCGCGCTTATTTATTGAAGGGAGACTCCGGGATGAAATTTTCACGACTCGCGATAGCCATTATGTTTTTTGCCTTTTCGCTTGTCGGGAGCGAGAGCCGCGCCGACGAAATGCGCAATGGGTATTACGCCGCCGAGGCGACCGGATATGACGCCGAAGGCTGGAAGGACTTCATCACTATTTATGTGTCCGACAACCGCATCGTGAACGTGGAGTATAACGCGCGGAACAGTTGCGGATTCATACGATCCTGGGATCTGGATTATCAGCGCCGCTTAAAGGCTGAAATAGGCATGAACACAGGAGAGTACGTGCGTACCTATACGTACGAACTGATCAACCGGCAGGATCCAGCCAAGGTACTTGTCCTGACTGGCGCGGAGCGGCCGCATAAGGTTTTCCAGCTTCTTGCGGAGGCAGCCATTGCCCAGGCGAAAGCCGGGGACAAAAGGATGGCGTTCGTCGACCTATCCGGGATCGAGGTTGGAAACAGATAATGACCGAGCAACGTACGCGGACCGCAAGCGTCACCACGAAAATCCGCACCACTGTTCTCTTGATCATCATTATCCTGGCTACCGGCCTGATGTTCGTCATGGGATTTTTCATGAACTCCCTGACGGACAGCATAATGCTGGATACTCTCCAGCCCATGGCCAAAACGGCCGCCCAGAGCATCGAGGGAAACCTGCACACTCTTGTCGAGCGGTTTTTTATGATTCGGGACAACACGTTCATTTCATCTCCAAACTCCACAAAGTCTGAAAAAGAACATGTCCTGGGGACGAGCCTCTCCGGCATAGAATTCACCTGGATAGGGCTCTATGAATCGGGCGGCAAACTCCTCGCCGGGAGCCAGGAATGCCCGCGCAACATTTCCGGCAGGAAGCTGTTTACTTCCATCAAGACGACGAACAAACTGGTGATAGAGGATACCTCCATCGGTTTCAGCGGCCCGGAAATCACGATGGGTCTGCCGGTAAACACCACAGAACCAGATGGCGGGGATGACGGGCAACAAACTCATTATCTTGTTGGCGGCTATAACTATGAGGTTTTGAGCGACATTCTGCAAAATATCAATGTCGGTACCAATGGCACTGCATTTATCATCAACAACCAGGGCCAGCTGATAGCGCACAGGAACTTGGACAAAGTCTTCAACCGGGAAAACGACTCCGACGACGGTTTGGGGTTCGGCCAGGAGGCGGAGTCAGTACTCGTGTCCATGAAACAGGGGCTGACAGGCGCCATAGAGATCAACGGCGTTGAAGGTAAAATGTTCGTCAGCTTTTCACCCATCCGTGGCACTCTGTGGTTCCTGGGCATACAGGCGCCTCGCAGCGATTTCACCTCTGCGGCAACTCAGGCCCGAACCATCGGAATGCTGATTACCCTCGCATCAATTGTGACCTTTTCCATTTTCCTGACCCTTTTTATCCGCAGAATTCTTTCCGTTCCTCTGGGTTCCATCACCGACAGCGCGGATAAACTGGCCGACGGGGAATTCGAAAACCTGTTGCCGTCGAAGGTCATCGACCGGCGAGACGAAATTGGCCGACTCGGCGCGACCTTTCTCGCAATGTCCAATTCCATCCGGAGCCTGATTCAGGACATCGGCCGGCTAACACTCGGGGCAAGAGAAGGTAAACTGGGAGAACGGGCGGATTATTCCACGTACCATGGAGATTACCGGCTTATACTTTCAGGGATCAACGCTACTCTGGACGTATTCTGTTCACATCTGGACGCCATGCCCGAGGCACTGATGTTTCTTGACGAATCGCGCCGGGTTTTATATCTGAACAGAACCATGAACGATCTGCTGAAACTCCACGGCCTCGATAAAGGCGATTCACGCCTGTGCTTCGCCTTATCTGGCGTAGCGGATGGCGACAACCTGCCCACTGAGGCCGCGTCTTTATTCACCCAGGACGGAGAGGGAAACACATTTACAACAGATGTGAATATCAGAGATACAGCCGGCGAAGAGCGCAATTACAACCTCAGCCTGTGGCGGGTTGGCGGAGATGCGGCGCCTGTGGAAAACTGGGACAGCAGCCAGGTTTGCGTTATGCTGATCCTCAACGATGTGACCCTGCTTACCAGGGCCAGAATCGACGCTGAGGTGGCCAGCCGAACCAAGGGCGACTTCCTGTCCAGGATGAGTCACGAAATGCGTACCCCCATGAATGCCATTATGGGTATGTCCTCCATCGGCCTGTCTTCGGATGACGCGGATCGCATGAAGTATTGTCTGACCAGGATTGGCGAGGCTTCGCAGCATCTTCTCGGCGTCATCAACGATATTCTGGATATGTCCAAGATCGAGGCCGACAAATTAGAGCTGTCTTATACAGAAGTCAACTTCGAAAAAATGCTTCAGCGCGTGACTAACGTCATCAATTTTCGGCTGGAGGAGAAGAACCAGAACCTGTTTGTCGGCATCGACAAAGATATACCGACGAACATTATTGTCGACGAACAGCGTTTGACCCAGGTTATCACCAACCTCCTCTCGAACGCGGTCAAGTTCACACCAGAAGAAGGCGCCATCACCGTGCGCGCCAAAAAGACAGCCGAGAAAGAAGATCGCTGCACCATTCTCGTTGAAGTCAAAGACACGGGCATCGGCATATCTGAGGAACAGAAAAATCGGCTGTTCACGCCATTTGAGCAGGCGGACGGCGGCATCGCGCGCAAATACGGCGGCACAGGGTTGGGCCTCGCCATCTCCAAGCGGATCATCGAATTGATGGGCGGCAGCATCTGGGTGGAATCCGAGATTGATCAAGGTTCATCCTTCTTTTTTGCGATTGAAGCCCAAAAAGGCCAGGATACGCCGAGCATCCGCAAGTTACATGGCGACCCTACAAATATGCGTGTGCTGGTCGTGGATAGCGCGCCGGAAATTCTCGAGTTTTGCGCATCGATTTTAGCGCCGTACAACATACACTGTGAAACCGCGGTCGGCGAAGAAAGCGCCCTTGAAGCGGTGGATAAAAATCTGCCCGCCCTTTTTCAGATTATCTTTGCGGCGCAACACATGCCGGACAATAACGGCATTGAACTGGCGAAGAAAATTGCCGGACGCGGCGTCGCCTCCGCCATTGTCCTGATGACGAACGGAGAATACGCCAAGGTTGAAAACGACGCGCGCGCGGCAGGTATATCCAGGTTCCTGCAAAAACCACTCTTCTCCTCCACGCTGACAGACTGCATCGAGGAATACCTTGAGGAGCAACGGCAAGATGAAGCTCCTAGTGACACGCCTGATACGGAGGACTCCATCGACGGCATTTTTGACGGCAAATCCATCCTGATCGCCGAGGACGTGGATTTAAACAGGGAAATCATAGAAGTCCTGATCGAGCCCACCGGAGTAAAAATTGACTTCGCCTTTGACGGTGAGGAAGCTGTGACCAAGTTTAAGTCTAATCCAGATAAATATGAACTGATTTTAATGGATCTGAACATGCCCAAAATGGACGGATACGAAGCCACACGACAAATTCGCGTTTCGGGGCTGCCCTGCGCGGATACACTGCCCATCATCGCCATGACCGCCAATGTGTTTCGCGAAGACGTGGAGCGATGCCTTGCCTGCGGCATGAACGGACATTTGGGTAAGCCAGTGGACATGAACGAGATTATAAATACCCTGTCTAGCTATTTAAGAAAGTAGCGCAGAGGGATCGAAAGGGGGGAGAGTTCACAGACCCCTTTTGATCCCTCTTAATATAAGGCTATGATTTTATGCCAATCACTACTTCTTGGATTTGAGGGCTTTCTTTTCGACTTCGGCCATTTTTTGCAGACCCTCTTCGTCGAATTTCTCTCCGCCGACGCTGGCAATGAGACGAATAAATTTCTCATCTTTCAGGTAGGTGATGGGGAAGAAGCGATCCATTCCGCCGAACGCCTTGATCATTATCGGGGTGAACCGGTACTCGAAAAAGGCCTCTTGGATCTTTTCCACCAGATCCGGATGCAGGTCATGAGCATACCCGAAAGAAGACGTGGGAAACTTGCTGCTCTCCCAGACAACACGGTAGTTTGATTCCTTGACGTTCCCAACGCTGACTACACGCTCGAACAGACTGGAGGCGACGCAGGCGGCATCGTACTCGCCATTGCCCACTCCTATTATGGACTTCTCGTGATTGCCGGAGAAAACAACTTCATAGTCCTCGCCGGGAGTGATACCCTCCTGGGGAAACAGAGCTACTGGCGCGATATGCCCCGAGTTGGAGGTGGGAGAGGCGTGAGCGACTTTTTTGCCCTTGAGATCCTGCAGTTCCTTTATGGGACTGTCGTTTCTGACCAGTACAATGAGTTGGTAACCCTGAAATGATTTTTCATCGCCCTTAACGGCTATAGGCACATAGCCCGCCAGGTTTACGGCGTAGCAGGTGGCGCCGGTTGAAAAACTGGCCAGATGCAGACGCCCGGCGCGCATGTCCTCGATACCGTCGGAGTTGGTCTCCAGGACTCGATATTCGATCTTTTTGCCGGTCTTTTGGGATAGAAAGTCCAAAAAATCGGCAAAGATGTCTTTATACTCGACCACATCCACAACAGGCGCGTCGGCAAACACAAGCGTGTCCGGATTTTTCCACTCGTTTGGATCGAGAGGCGGGTCAGCTGTCAAATTGTCGTCGTCATCCCGATACATGGGATGCAAATCGCTCTTGGCATCCGACGCGCCAGCGGGGATTGCAAGATTGAGAGCCGTAAGCAGGATCGCAAGAACAAATATCAACTTTTTGAACATTTTCAGTCACCTCGTTAAAATTAAATAATTCAAAAGTCGTCCCCATATAGAGTAAACTTCCAATTCAAGGACTAACCGTATTGACTCGCTCATCTCATTGTAACACTAAGTATGTTAATGGAGCGTGAACTCTTTGAGTATAATAATGTGTCCTTTATTGTCAAGACCATGGGCTGCTTACGTGTCAAGCGTCACATCGGCGGCCTGGGATATAATAAGGATCCGCTTCTTGCGTTGAATGCGGCGATTGAGAGGAGAATTATAAAATCATGATAAAGGCTGTCGCTTTTGACCTCGATGGTGTGCTGATTGATTCAGAACCGATGTACAAGATCATGAAGAGCCGGCACCTGGAAAAATATGATCTGCATATCTCAAAGGAAGAGGCTATGATGTTCGCCGGTGAAAAGTTCAGGGACACGATTCGCAGAATATTTCCTGATATGACTGATGATCTGCGCAAGGAGATAACTGATTCGTTCAATATATCAGCCATAATAGACCTGCCGTTTGAGGATATTTTCGACAGCTGCGCCGAGGAACTTTTGATTTCCCTTAAACGGGACAAATATAAGGTAGCGATTGCGTCCAGCAGCCCCATGGAAAAAATCGAGATCTTCATCGACAGATGCAAAGTTGGTAAATATTTTGATCTTATAGCCAGCGGCGAGATGTTCACGAGAACAAAGCCGGACCCAGCCATCTATAAATATGTCGCGGAACAATTTTCGCTGGCCCCTGCTGAATGCGCCGCCGTCGAGGACTCGGATCATGGATTGCTCGCAGCCCGTGGAGCCGGTTACCGCGTAATATGCAAGAGGGATGACAGGTTCAACTATAAGCAGGAGGAAGCCGACCATTGGGTTGATAGTCTTATCGAGATAGAGGATATATTGAGGCTCGACGCGACAGGCAACATGAACCTATGAAAAAACGCGTCGGCGGAGGACTCGCTCCCGCCGGCGCGTTTTGGTAAACCGCGATCCAGCCTCCAGCTCTCTAGCTTTGTCCCTTAGCCGCGCTCATGAAGCGTCTTTGATAACTTGTCACCTGGTTTGTCGAGGTGAATCTCGCGAGGTAATCTGGCGGGGCAGTTACCACAACTTTGTGGTGCATGTCCTGAAACTCAGGTTCGCAGAGGAGTTTGTCGATGTCCGGATAATTATACGGCCCATCCATGGAGCAGACGATGAGCCTCGTGTCTGGGAGGTTGCAATTTCTAAGAACTCTCAGATTGTGGCGCATCCCGTCGAGTCCGTCTCTGCCCTCGTCGCAGTTGAAGTGCCGGTACTTCAGCAGATCTCGGCCAAGACGAAGCGCCTCGGTCAGATCCGTCTCGGCCTTTGACGGAGGGTAGTAATCGTTGCTCACGAAATACGCCCTAAGAGCTTCCAGGTGTGCGCGGTTTTTCGTCGCGTCATACGCGTCTATGTACTCCTTTATCTTCGTGGAGTGCAGGAGCCTGTGGCGCAGGAACGTGTTGATGAAATAAGGCCTTGCCTGTAGAGCTAACTGGGTCTGGTATGGTTCGAACATTAGGGTGAAGTTTATCCGGAAGCCGTGTTCGTGGAGCTTGAGGGCGAGTCGGTGGCCGCGCAGAGCCTCGTGCGTCTTTATGTCTTCGTAGCCCACGCCGAGCTTCTTGTCCCCGCTCAATAGCTGTTCCACGTTCTCCGGGGTTACGGCGCCAGTGTGCGGTACCTTTATCACTATCCGGTACTTGGTCAATATCTCGCGGAATTTTTCAGCCTCATCCAACAGCTTGGCGAAATCGTCCTCAAATGGGTTGTTGAACTCGACGCTTACGTCGCAGCCAGGGCCAAGGACTCTGGCGATCTCCGCAATGACCTCATCGCGAGTCTTGAACTTATTTCCAACGTTAGCCTTGGGGTTATTGATGAAAAGATCGTAGATAATCCCTGGGTTGCAGGTGAGGTTAGCGATGAGCGGGCTAATAGGCGCAACTTCATAGGGATCCGCGCTGTCGGCGGAGAACAGGAGTTTCGTCGGGCGTGGAATGCCGTTCTTGTCTCTGGATATATCCCGCTTCAGGTCGACTCTCAGGACTCCGTCGGACTCCATGATAAAATCCCTGCGAAACCCCGCCGGGGTTCCTCCCTCGGAGGTGCCGAAACAGCTTTGCACGTCTTTAAATCCCTCCGTCACCCCGATGAATTTCACCGAGTCGCGCAGCGCCAGATATTCATCTTGGTTCAGCTCAGTGTCCATCACCCTGGAGACATGGGCTTCCTCTCCTCTGATAGCTGGTGCGGACAGCGAAAACAATCCAAATTTCAACATTGCTCTCCCTCCATTGCCGGTCAATATTTGAAAACAGAATAAATAAGTGTGTTCTAAATTCCTAACAAAAACGAGTATAGCAGAAGGCACGAAAATTGGTACTAAACTGTTATATAAAAATAAGACTGGTAAAATGGGTTGAGAATAAGGTCGGGGAATATGAATGCCGGCCGGCGGCAGCGAGAAAAAGGGGATGTTTTTGTGTTTTTTATGAAAAAAAGTCCGATATTTTGCCGAGCGTTGCGTATTACAGCCTCTGCCGTATTACTGGCCATTTCGTTTTCAACGGTTCCGGCGAGACGCTCCGAAGCGAGGACGGCCGACGAGCTTGCCCTGATGCTGGGCGTGTCGAGGGATGGAGTCCGCCGCAGGAGATCGGCTGAAAAATGGGTCGATGAAACATGGCTTTTGACGTATGAATTGTCGAAGGGGAGCGCCGAGTTAATTCAAAGCGACATAAGGGTAAATATGCACGACATAATAAAAATTGGGACTCCTGCTTATGATCGAATAATCAAAGCGGCTCAATATTGCGAATCGTTTAATATTTCGCCCGAGTTGATCGCTTCCGAGTTGTCAAAAGTGGTGGAGTATGGCGGGGCCGAGCTTTTTATTGACGGCGAGAGCGATCCCAGGGCGAAGCGCACGTTAAAGAAGGCGTCGTCATGGCTGCCGGCGCGGATTGTTAGGTCCATCAATTCGCGGATGAAGGCTATAAAGGCGTTTTATGTCATCGGCAGGGGCCGGATAAGCGGTAACACCATCAGGACCAATGGCCTGCGCACGTCCCTTCATGAGCTTGGGCACGCCTGGGAATATTCGGACAGGCGGCTGTTGGGCAATTTAAAAACGGAGTTCTACGAACACAGGACCAGGAATAAAAAAATCAGGAATTTAAACAATCTCGGGAATACAATACTGCACTTCCCGTTCGGCTATCGGGCCGGCGAAAAATATAAAGCCGGGTTTGTCGACCAGTATATGGGCAAGGCGGACGGCGTCGAGTTGTACAGCTGCGGCATAGAGTACGTGTTCTTCAACGCCAACGATATCTGGCACAGAGATCCGGAGACGACGCGGTTCATCCTGGGCAGCCTGATATTCTACGGCAGCCTTCGCCGTGGGGTTGAAGGACGGCGTTGAGAGCAGGGAGTGGATAATAAGCCTGTACGGAAATAATATCAAATCAAACGATATCAATCCATAAATAATATATTCGGAATTATTTAGGTTCGGAAATAGTTGTGTCAATCTGAATTCACTGGGCGAAGTTCATTATTAAAGCCTGAGTGATCTCCTCTCATGCCTCTGTTTGAATTATTTTGAGGTAATATCTTTTCTTTTTTATGATAATGACGAAGATATTCGAGCTAAAAGAGGTTTTAGCATTATTTATCCTGGATATAATCAATCCGTCGTCAAAATTCCATGATCTGGGCTTTTGAATTTCGGCGTCACGCTTTTATTAATCCAGGTTTCAATCGCAGACGGCTAACTAAATGACTGGATAATCGATAAAAGTACGCGCACTATGCGCGGCAAAGCGTGGCGACGGGTAGCCTCAGGAGAAAGAGAGCGTTGTATGAAATGGCGTAACATGAATCTGTCAGTAAGATGTATAGCTGTCCTGACCCTGATGACGATGACGCTCCAATCGCCGATGCAGGCGCTGGCTGGAACGAATGCAATCAGGGTGAGCGCGCCGCTCAAGAACGAGGTCGCGTTGGAGGACGCCGACGTGCAAAAGGTGTCGCTTCGCAAGCCAAACGTGCTGTTCCTGATAGAGGCAACAGCCGCGATGGCCTCGACTCCCAAGGGAGTCGTGCCGCAGGTGTGGAGGGACGACAGGTGGGACGACTCGTACTGGGAGAGCGCCGAGTGGAGCTACACAAAGGAGAAACTTGGGTACACGATCTACGATATCAATAGGATGATGGCGGATTTTACTTTTGGCATTGGCGCCCTGCCGACTGCCTGGAGGGGATACGACCTCCGGCCGGAGCGCAACCTTTACGGCAGGGAGATGAACGCCGCTAATAATTTTAAAAAGGGGAGGAATTTGAGCGAGGACATCGAGCTGAACAAGGAAAATTATTATTTTCCCTTCTTGGAGGCGGACAATCCGCTCGCCGGAGTCTACAGCGGACAGACGATACCTCTCGAGGTCGGTTTCAAGGACGCGCCGGAGCTATGGCCGGACGTGGTCCCTTATGGGAGGTACGGGGCACTCAGCAACTACTGCTCCGTCGGCCACCCGAATCCTGACTGGGGCGATGGGGTGGGCCTCAAAGTCGGTTATACGAGCAGGATTCCTCAAATAAACGGAAGGACCGGCGAGGTCTCATGGCTGAAGAACGTGAACTGGCTGAATCCCAAAACAGGCAGGCTCGAGGATGCCGGCATGAGGTTTCAGGGGGATGAGCAGGTCGCCTATTACGATTACAGAGGTCTCACGAAGGCTGCCAAGCCATATCCATACGCGCTTGTGTTCAAGGACCCTAAGTATTGGGCCTCCGGCTGGAGCGAGTCCCGTTCGCCCACGGCAGACGACCTCGTCCCCAACGACAGCAGGATGTACGAGACAAAGCTCGTCCTGTGGAACATGTTGGAGGACAAGGATCTCTTCAATAGCATCAGGTTTGGGATGGCCACGACATTTCTGGCCCCAGGCAACGTGGAAATAGGGACATACGCATACACCCATTGCGGCATTGGGCACCCGCGCCAGGATATAAACGGCATTTTCAAGGTGCCGCCATTCGCGTCCAACCTGAGGACAAAGAGCTATTTCGACAGAAACGGAAACGTTTATCCAAGCTCGAGCGAGAAAAATTGGGTGAATGGCCATGGGGGAAGTTATGCCGACCAGAAAGTTCCAAGCGGTTTCACGAGGGTGAGATACGAAAATGGAGCGATGTACGGGTCGACTACCGGGGAGGTCGAGTCCCTGTTTACCTTGCATGGGCAGTATTATCCGGTATGGCACAACGCGACGGTCCACAGCAACTATGCCACGCTCGACAGTAAAAAAAGGGAGCCGGAGGGCTGGTCGCAGGGGGAGAGTAGCGACAGGCCGCAGTATAAGCTCATGAACAGGGCCTCGTTGCATCTGCCTATCCTGGATTATACGTACTTATGGACAAAAGGCGGCCGCAAGATGACACATGCGGATAAGTTCAGGATGTGGATAAACGGCCTCGCGGACATCAAGAGCGCCGGCACGACGAAAACCGGCAGCTACAAAGACAAGAGCACCAACCGTGATTCCCTGATCGAGCCGGAGAGGATGAATCAGTTTCACTACTACAACGACCCCGAAATTGGGGTGGGTGGAGTTTTCGCACTGGCTCAGGCGATATTCCCCGATCCTACGCAGAAACATGACGCGACAGGTCAGGATCTCAACCTCAGCCGCGAGTACTACCTGTCGAAGGGCTGGGTATGGTACTCGATGAGGGACTACAACATAAATTACAGGGCGGACTTTCGCCGCTCGAGCAGCGAGATAGAGACGTCCGGGATCCCAAGGGCGAGGTACAATTCAGGCTCGGGTGAGGCTGCGGGGTCGGTGCTAGATTTTTTCTCGCCCGTCATGAATTATTACATCGCTCCGCCCATTACAAATTCAGGGAACAGCGAACCGTATGGTTCACCGACCAGGCTGCTGCAGGTTTATAATTCCAATACGCTGGTAAACGATAATGGCCGGGCTACAGTAGAAATCGGCGACCTCGACGACATTTCGTTTCCCATAAAGAACTCATGCGAGGACAACTGGGTCATAGTGATC
>JAITOL010000208.1 GCA_031289955.1 Synergistaceae bacterium | reverse complement strand
ATGACCGAACAATGCCGCTGTCCGTGGGGCGACACGGACGACATACTAATGCGCGATTACCACGACGCGCAATGGGGCAAGCCGTGCCGCGACGAGCGCGAAATGTTTGAGATGCTGACGTTGGAGGGAGCGCAGGCGGGTCTGTCGTGGGCGACAATCCTGCACAAGCGCGAGAACTACCATGCGGCGTTCGATAGCTGGGACATCGCGAAAATCGCAGCCTATGACGAGGTTAAAATCGCGGAGCTGCTCCAAAATCCGGGCATCGTCCGCAATCGGTTGAAAGTGCGGTCAGTCGTGACGAATGCGCAAACCGTCCTCAAACTCGGCTCGTTGTCGGAGTTTATATGGGGCTATGTTGACGGCAAACCGATAATCAACGCGTTGGAGAAGCAATCGGATTTGCCTACAACTTCTCCGCTGTCCGACCGAATCAGCAAGGATCTGAAGAAGTTCGGCTTCAAGTTTGTCGGAAGTACGATAATTTACAGCTACCTCGAAGCAATCGGAGTAATCAACGACCACCTGACGCGGTGCGATTTTAGAGGATATTGAGAAAACTTTACAGCCGCCACCCTCGCCAGAATATCGGCGGCGCTCGAAATGGAGCTCCATAACCCGTTTGAAAATGCGGCGGTGTAACAAAATTAAATTCAGTAATAAATTAGTAATAAATATCTTGACTTTCTAAAATATAATTAATATCCTATAAAATTAAGAGCTAAATATTATATAATCAACATATAAGGTGAGATGAATATGTCAGCGTCAATCCGCTCAAAAACAATGCTTGCCATTAACTTGATAGCGGTGGTGATTATCGCGGCGAGCGCCGGCGCCGGCCTGATTTTCATTCAGAACGGCATGGAAAAAACTATCGAGAATGACCTTACGGCCATCGCCAATATCGCGGACGACCTTATCGCCACTCAAATCGACCTGCTCAAAGCCGACGCGTATGCGGCGGCGCAGCATCTGATCGATGCGGACAGCAAAGACTTCCACAAAGTTCTGGAGGAGCAGCTCAAAAATAACGATAAATTCATGGCGCTCACTGTTTTCAACCGCGGCGGCATCGTGGATTTCGCCGGCGCCGCGCCGACGCCCGCCGATTTGCTGAACAGCGAGTACATGCAAAAAGCCCTTGCCGGAGAGTCTGTAATTTCGACGACCCGCAACGACCCCAGCGGAAAACTTGTGTTTCATGTATGCGTGCCAATGGGATGGCGCGTTCTGTCCGTGACGATATCGGGCATGTTTTTCAGCGACTTGCTTTCGGACGTCACTATATGGGATTCAGGCCATATCTTTATAGACGACAAGGATGGTTTTGTCATCGCGAACCCGCGGTCCGAATGGGTGCTTGAACGGCGCAATTTTATCAATATGGCGAAGAATGACAGCCAATATCAGGATGTCGCCGACTCGATCAGCCATATGATTGCCGGAGAAACGGGGTTCGGCAGGTTCAGCATAGGCGGCAGCCGGCGCATCTGCGCATACAAGCCTATCAGCAATTCCCGGGCCGGCTGGTCGCTGGGAGTGATCGCGCCTCTTGCGGAAAGCCCCATACAAAGCGTCCGCAACGGGCTTCTGCTCGTAGTGGCCGTGTGCCTGCCGCTCAGCCTTATAACCTCGTTTTTCGCGGCTATCGTTATCGAAAAACCATACAAAAAATCCAGCGAGATGGTCATGGCGCTCGAACGGCAGACTGAACGCCTGCATACGATCAACAGCGCGGCCGCGCTGCTGCTGCGTTCGGACGTCGACCACTTCGAGACCGACCTTCGGAATTGCATGGGAATGATGGCTGGTTGCGTGAACGCGGACCGCGTATACGTTTGGAAAAACCACACAGAGGACGGAGAGCTGCATTGCTCTCAGCAATATGAATGGTCGGGCGGCGCGGAACCGCAGCATGGCAAAAGCGTCACTCTCGATGTTTCATACGCCCGGCAGCTTCCCGGATGGGAGGGAAAACTTTCTTCCGGACGCCATATAAACGGCGTCGTGAGTAGTTTTTCGCGGGAGGAACAAGCTCAGCTCACGCCTCAGGGGATCGTCTCCATTCTCGTCATTCCAGTGTTTTTGCAAGGACGTTTTTGGGGCTTTATCGGATTCGACGATTGTCACGGAGCGCGCGAATTTACGACCGACGAGGTAAGTCTGCTGCGTTCCGGCAGCCTTATGATCGCCAACGCCATACTTCATATTGAAATGATGCTGAAACTCATTCAGGCGCAGGACGCGGCTGTCGCAAGCGCTGAGGCGAAAAGCGATTTTCTGGCGAACATGAGCCATGAAATGCGCACGCCGCTCAACGCGATCATCGGCCTCACCGAACTGATGGTCGATTCCGACGAGGTAATTGGGGAAGCGCGTGAAAACCTCATAAAAGTATACAACTCCGGCATGATGCTCTTGAGCCTTATCAACGACATCCTGGATCTGTCGAAAATCGAATCCGGAAAGTTTGAACTGATCCCCGTTGAATACGACACGCCGAGCATGATTAACGACACCATTACCCTCAATGCCGTGCGCGTAGGCTCAAAACCCATAAAATTCAATTTAATCATCGACGAAACGCTGCCGTGCAAACTGTTTGGCGACGAGATGCGGATAAAGCAGATTTTCAACAACATACTTTCCAACGCCTTCAAATATACCAAAGAGGGCAGCGTGGACTGGAGCGTTTCATACGAACTGAAAAACGATACCGTCTGGCTGGTTTCCAGCGTGAAAGATACCGGCATCGGAATCAGCCCTAAGGATATCGAAAAGCTGTTCTCCGACTACAGCCAGGTTGATACGAAAAGCAACCGCAAAATAGAGGGCACCGGTTTGGGTCTCGCGATCACCAGGATGCTGACGGAGATGATGGACGGCGCCGTAACGGTGGAGAGCGAGTACGGGAAAGGCAGTACGTTCACAGTGCGGATTAGACAAGGTTTTATAAACGATACGCCCATCGGCCCGGACGTCGCTGAAAACCTAAAGGGTTTCCAGTATACCGATCTCAGGAGAGATCGAAGCTCGAAGCTGGTTCGGGTATATATTCCCTACGCAAAGGTGCTCGTAGTGGACGATGTGGTCACAAATCTGGATGTGGCGCGCGGGATGCTCAAACCGTATGGGATGAAGGTGGATTGCGTCGCGTCCGGCCCCGCCGCCATTGAACTGATACGCTCCGGGGAGGAGAAATACAGCGCTATTTTTATGGATCACATGATGCCCGGCATGGACGGTATCGAAGCCCTGCGTATCATCCGCGAGGAAATTAACACGGAATACGCCAAAACCGTTCCCATTATCGCTCTTACCGCCAACGCCATATCGGGGAACGAAGAAATGTTCCTCGGAAAGGGTTTCCAGGCTTTCCTCTCCAAACCCATTGATATTATTCAGATGGACGCAGTGATCAACCGATGGGTGCGCGATAAAAATCTGGAAAAAGAACTTTCCGGAGAAAACCAGGCCGAGTCGAATAGTCAGGACAGGCGACAGCAAAGCAGCAGGCGCAGCGGAGAAGACAGGCGGAGCGGGTTTGACAGACGGGAACTCAATAAACTGCCGATATACGGACTCGATCTTGAAAAAGGGCTCGAACGTTTCGGCGGAGACGAGGAAAGCTATACGGATGTTTTGAACTCCTACGCGCTGAACACGCCGGCGCTGCTCGACAAAGCGATTGAATGTGCAGCGGAAGAAAGGCTGCCAGACTACGCCATTATCGTGCATGGCATTAAAAGCAGCAGCCGCAGCATAGGCGCGGAGATGCTGGGCACGAAGGCGGAAGCGCTGGAACACGCCGCGAAAGCCGGCAATATCGCGTTTGTCATCCTGAATAACGACGCGTTTATTCAAGCGGCTCAAAAATTGATAGCGGACTTATATGCCATGCAGAGTGACATCGATAAGGAAAACCCAAAACCGCTGAAGGCGGCGCCGGATAAAGCGGTGTTGGCCGGTTTGAGGACATCCTGCGAGGAGTACGATATCGACGGGGTCGACGAGGCTATGGCGGCGCTTGAGAACTGCGAGTATGAATCCGGATCGGATTTGGTCGAATGGATCAGGGAGCAGGTAAACGTAATGGGCTTCCAACAGATAGCCGAGCGCCTCTCGGCGGAACTGAAAGAGGGATAATAATGGACGGCAGCCGCAAAACGATTTTACTTGTAGACGATAACGCGACCAATCTCACGGCCGGCAAAAATATCTTAAAAGATCAATACAAAGTTTATCCGACGCCTTCGGCTGAGATCATGTTTGATCTGATTGAGAAGATTACCCCCGATATGATTTTACTGGATATCGAAATGCCCGATATGAACGGTTATGAAGCTATTAAAAAACTAAAAGACAATCCGAAGTGGGGGGACATCCCCGTAATGTTCCTGACCTCGAAGACGGATGAGGGCAGCGAGCTGGAGGGCTTGAGCCTGGGGGCCATCGACTATGTTGCGAAACCGTTTTCGGCCCCGTTGCTGCTCAAACGCATCGAAAATCACCTTCTGACCGAATCGCAAAAAAAACAGCTGAGGGACTTCAATAATAATTTGGAAGATATGGTGCGCCGGAAAACCATGCAGGTGACCAACCTGCAAAACGCCGTGCTGAACACCGTAGCCGATTTGGTTGAATTCAGGGATGACATCACCGGCGGGCATGTTTCCCGCACTCAAAAATACTTGAAGATCCTGTTGGATGAGATGATTGCGGAAGAAGTCTATATAGATGAAATATCCGATTGGGATATGGATTATTTGATCCCCTCCGCGCAGCTTCACGACGTGGGTAAAATCGCCATCAGCGATATGATACTGAACAAACCGGACAAGCTCACGCAGGAAGAGTTCGAAACTATGAAAAAACACGTGGAAATCGGCGTGAAGGCCATACAAAAAATCGAGAAAAACGCGGAAGAGCACTCTTTTTTGAAGCACGCGCGGCTCATCGCCGGCGGACATCATGAAAAATGGGACGGCAGCGGATATCCCATAGGACTCAGCGGCAGGGACATTCCCCTGGAGGGACGCCTGATGGCCATCGCCGACGTATACGACGCGCTGATCTCAAAGCGTCCGTACAAACGACCCTTCAATACCGACGAGGCAAGACGGATCATAGAAGAGAGCAGCGGCTCCCATTTTGACCCCGCGCTGGTCGAAGTGTTTTCAAAAGTTGCCGATCAGTTCGCCGAGGTAGTGAGAAACTCCACTTATTACTGATTTCAGATTGCTCCGCCGAAATTACTGACCGCGCCGATATTTCCGGCTACCGTCACGGTCATGAGAACCGGCGCGCTCGCGAAGTCGGTGTGATTATCCCCGTTGTCCTGTTCGCTGAAAATTTTGAGCGTGTATGTTCCATTTGCAACGCCAGTCAAGGGGATTGCCAACGTGCCGCCCGCCGTGCCCGAACTGTCCGCCAGCTTCCCGTAATATTTCACCGCGCCGCCCTGATCCATCACGCATGAAACGAATTGATTCGCTCCGGTCGTCGCGTTTTTGTAGGCGAAAGACAAAGTTCCGCCGCTCTGCGTGCTTTGCTTCGCGGCAGCCGTCACTTCCAGCGTTTGGGCGCTGGTCTGAAGCGTCAATTTAACCATGCCGCCCGCGTCAGACACGGAGGCGGGTTCAAGATTGGAAGATATAAGAGAAGGGGATTTGCCGCCCGAGGCGGCAGATATAAGGATTACAGATGACAGATTGAGTTTAAAAGCGGGACGGACGCCAACGGAGGCGCTATACACAATATTCCCGTCGGGATAGGCGCCGCCATGGTCGTCCACGAACGCCGCGATGCTAACGTCGTAGCCGGGCGAGCGAAGCCACCAACCACCGTTGCCACTAAAATCCACAGCGCCCCGCGATATGGCTATGGCATAGGCGGTGTTTATGGCTACGCGTGAACCATCAGAATCAGTACCGGCAGGAAACCCTAAAGCCGCGCTGGTGACTTCCCGCACGGACATCAGGAAAATTTGGTCGCTGGTTGGAGAGCCGGTTTGCTCGGCAGTATCGGAATTATATGTGTATGTGTGTGCCTGAGCAGCCGGTATCGCGTTCTTCTCCGCCGCGCTGAACGCGGCGCCGATGAAGCTGTCGGCGGAATAATCGATTCCGGAGTCATTGGCGGGATTGACGACATCACCTTTGTTTTCGCTTGCGCCGTACCCGTTCAGCCATGAGCGGATTGTGCTTCTCTCCCATGTTACAGATTCATCGTCCTCGTGATACGGTTTCGCGTCGAGATTTTTCTCCGAGAGCAGGAACAGCTCGCCGCCCGAGTTTTCGAGGACGCGCCACTCGATGGGGTCTTTGCCATCGGCTGGATCGTCCTGTTCATATGCCCCGAAGTACACCGCGTTGGTTTGTGTGATGTCCGCGCTCGTACCGATTGACGCCGCCAACGCAGCGGAAGGCGGCAGGACAAGGCGCAGGACCGCGAGAAGCGCGAATACCCTCGCCAAATATTTCACATTGCTCTTTTTCACTCAATCTCCCCCTTACAAAGCACATCCGACATTCAAATTTATTAAGTTTATTTTAACTTTTATTTAATATCTCTATTCGAGAATTTTATAATTTTCGAATATTATTACATCATCAAATACAGGCAGCAAGGAGGTATACCGACGCAGGGTTTAAATATGCGGATGATTTCAATACGCGGGTAATTCAGGATAAGTGAAACACTTGAAGGTTTTTTGAGAGGGAGATGTTGAATATGATGGAAAAATCGGGAAAATTGGGTAATTTCTGCAGGTTAGCCATGATAGCGATGACGGCGGTTTGTTTTATAAGTTCCCCTTCCGTTTCCGAAGCGGCGAATAAACCCGGAGTGCGGATAGCGGCGGCCAAAAATCAGCAAACCTCAGTCAAACAGAACAATGAGGATCAGAAACGTTGGCAGGAAGAGAGAAAAAAATGGCAGCAGGAAAGGCAGCAGTGGCAACAGAAGAGAAAACAGTGGCAACAGCAGAAACAGCAGTGGCAGCAGAAGAAAACCCGCTGGGAACAGGACAAAAAATCATGGGATACCAAAAAAAAGCGGTGGGAAGCGGAGGACAAAAAGGATCATGGCAAAGATTCGCAGCAGCAGCAGAGGCGCCGGGAAGAAGAACGGAAGCGCTTGGGTGAAGAAGAGCGCAAAATGAAGGAGGAAGAAAGCAAACTGAAAGAGGAAGAACGCCGTTGGGGCGAAGAAGAGAAACGCTGGCAGGAAGAGGAGCGCAAGTACAACGAGGAAGATCGCCGCTGGAATGAAGAAGAGAAACGCAGACAAGCCGGAGCGTGACGCTGAAAATATATTAATAATTCCTGACATACTCCCACGACTTTAGTCGTGGGAGTATTCTCGGCGTAGCAGAGTTGACATGCCGTCATATTTATACGTCAGTCCCGGCCACTGTATACGCACCGGGCTGATTTGTGTCACGGCTGCCATGAGAACGGCCTGTCTTGTTCTCATAGCAGCCGGTGGATACGATAGTTCTGAGAGTTACGCAACGCGTAGACTCAAAAACGCTTTTATAAATTACTAAGTTCACCAGTATCCGCAGAGCCGATTTGGTTCGCAGGCCCTGTCATGATCGACGCACATGAATTTACACTTGAGTTGTCGTAGGCGTATCCGATGATGGAACCGACGATATCTCCCCCGGTGATGCTGCCGAACGTTGCGCAATTTTGGATTTGTACGGCGCCCGGCTTCGGGAAATAGCCACTATACATACTCATGTAAAAACCGCCCCCGACAATTCCGCCTATGCGTTTGTTGTTCAAACCTGTTGCGGTTATATCAGCGTTTACCAAGCAACCGGAGATCAGCGTATACTCGCTCTCGCCATGTTTCCCGGCAAAACCAACCAGTCCGCCGACCAAATCGTTTCCAT
>JAITOL010000141.1 GCA_031289955.1 Synergistaceae bacterium | reverse complement strand
GATAAAACGAGAGCGTGAAAATCAGCGCGTCGCCAGTGATTTCCACGTCCATTATCCCCAGGTCGAACGCCTCGGCGGGCTTCAAAATCCCGTCGATCAGCCGCGTGTACCAGCCTTTGCGTTCGCACTGGCGAACTCGTCCGTCGTCAATCAGCCAAACCTTGACTTACGGCGTCAGGCTTTGTAAAATTCGTGGACATTATTTTGTGAAAATTGATCTGAACGGAGGTTTACTGACAATGAAGGACATATTTGCGCTGAGAGAGCATGACAAACTCCGGAAGACGGCGTACGCCGCCATGTTCGCGGCTGTAGCCGTGCTGCTGTCCGGCTTCTCGTTTCCTATCGGGCCGTCGAAATGCTTTCCGTTTCAGCACGCTGTCAACGTGATAGCCGGAGTCCTGCTCGGCCCAGGGTGGGCTCTCGGCGCAGCGTTTATATCGAGCTTGGCGCGCAATATGCTGGGGACGGGAACGCTGCTCGCTTTCCCCGGCAGTATGTTTGGGGCTTTGGCTGTCGGCTTCGCCGCCAACGCTCTCTCCGCGAAGCGCAGGATGTTCGCCGCCGCCGCTGAGCCGCTCGCCACCGGTCTGCTGGGAGCCTGGGTCGCGAGCCTTATAGTGATAGCGACGAACCCGGGCAGCGGGCCGATGTTCACTCTTCTTTCGGTTGCCTTTCTGGCAAGCAGCGTCCCTGGCGCGTTAATAGGATGCCTCGCTCTGTATTCGCTGAAAGCCCTGTATCGCCGCGTGGAGGAAAAAGCCGGGAACTGCTGAGTTTGATTAAGCTGGAGGTCGGATAAAATGTTCCTGGCTATACTAAAAGGCTCTTTTGCCGGACTTGTGATCGGAATCCTGATGGTGGCTCTTCTTGGCAGATTCGGGCTTCTCCGTCGCAAGGGCAGGGCCAGGAATATTCTGGCGAAGCTGTGGTACGCGTATATCCCGCTTCTGTTAATGGCGTCCGGCGCGGCCTGGTTCGGCATTTCGCACGCAAACTCCCTCGCCGTCGACTTCGCGAACGAGATACGCCCGGAGGTGACCGCGCTTTCAGCCGAGTTCGCGGAGAGCATCATCGAGGCTTTCGAAGAATCCGGCGCAATCTCCGGCGACATCCAGGCGGGGCAGGTCATGTCCATCGTGGGCGGATATATCGACGAGTATTTCGACACCGCTCTTCTGACGAAGCTCGGCGGATATTCTTCTTACGTACGGGGGCTGGCCGCCTCGATTCGTCCGTATGTTTCGGCCGCGCTCTCGGACTATATAGAACAGCGCGTGATACGGCTGGCCGCGGGCGGCCTCAACATATCGGAGAAGCGCCTGGTCGAGATGTGGAACACCGACATCGTGACCGCGCTGCGGTCGGGCCTCGTGATGGATATCATAGAGGCGCAGATTGACAAACGCTTCGACTCGGCCCGCGGCCCAGTGAAGATTTTGACGGTGATCCTCGCGCTCTTCCCGCTGCTCGAGATAGCTCTGTCGCGCAAACCGGAGAAAATTCCACAAGTTCCGCGCCCTGCCGCCCCGGCCGCGTGAGCGTTCGCTAAAATCCCGCCGTCTCCGGCGGTTTTGATTTTTCGCCCGCGGGATGATATCATATCCATGTAAATATAAAATTATATTTTAGATTTGCATGGATATATATTTGGGGGCGCGTCGAATGTACTTGGAAAGAATCTATGAAAAAACCGTGCTCGAATCACTGAAAAATTTTCCGGTCACGGCGATTGTCGGCCCCAGACAGTGCGGGAAATCAACCCTGGCGCAGCATGCCGCGCTGAATTACGAGAAACGTATTTATCTCGATCTGGAGCGCCCCTCGGACCTTGCTAGGCTCGAGAACGCGGAGTGGTTTTTATCATCGCAGAGGGATAAGCTGATCTGCCTTGACGAGGTCCAGCGAATGCCCGAACTTTTCCCGCTGATTCGCAGTTTGACGGACGAGTGGGATAAGCCGGGAGCGTTTTTGCTTTTGGGGTCCGCCTCGCGGGATCTTCTGAAACAGAGCTCTGAATCACTCGCGGGGAGGATCCGCTATGTCAGGATTGCGCCCTTTATCTGGAGCGAGCTTCAAGGACAGAAGGGCGTCACTCTTGAAAAATATCTGAGCCGGGGCGGCTTTCCTAGAAGCATGCTCGCCGAGGATGACGTGTCCTATGAATGGCGGCAGAGCTTTATCTCCACTTTTCTCGAACGGGACCTGAGGGAGTGGGCCGGATTTGCGCCCCTTGCCATGAGAAGGCTCTGGCAAATGCTTGCGCACCATAACGGCCAAACGGTGAATTATTCCTCCCTCGCCTCATCGCTCGACATCAGCGCCGTCTCCGTCAAAAATTACGTCGATCTGCTCGCGGGCACGTTCATGCTGGAGGTCATTCCGCCATGGATGAGCAATATAGGAAAGCGCCTCGTGAAAACGCCTAAAATTTATCTGCCGGATTCGGGCCTGCTATCAACGTTGCTCGGGCTCCGCTCCTTCGAGGAAATCATGGGATATCCCGGCTTCGGTGCGCTGTGGGAGCAAACGGTGCTTGTAAATATTCGATGTCTTTTCCCCGACGCCGAAATTTTTCATTACCGCACATCAAACGGAGCCGAATGTGATTTTGTGGTAAAACTGCGCAATAAAATTTTTGCGGTCGAGTGCAAATCGTCGCCCGCCCCAAAGCTCTCCAGAGGAAACTACGGCGCTTTCGGCGACATTTCGCCCGAGCGCACGTTCATTGTCGTGCCGACTGGATCGAGTTGGCCTATGAAGCCCGGAATCGACGTGGTCGTGATCGGCGATCTGAAGACTGGGATCGACAGCTGCTTTCATAGGGGAGGATAAATACTCCTAAATCTGATAGACGTACTCGTGACACGCCATAGGCATCAGCGCCTCGGAGTAGAACGCTTTCACGTTTTCGAGGCTCGTGTCCGATTGGATGTGATGGGCGGGCGCGAGTATGTAACCGCCTCCATCGCCGATGACTTCTTTATTTTTTCGCACGGCCTCGGAAATTTCCTCCGGCGTTCCCAGGGGAAGGAGCCACTGGACGTCTACGCCGCCGAACAGCGTCAGTTTTTTGCCGTAGCGCTTCTTCATCTTAAATGGATCCATCGCGAGGGGCTGGATGGGGTTCAGCGCGTCGAGGCCTATTTCGACCATGTCATCGACGATCTTCTCGCAGTTGCCGCAGGAGTGGTACGCGATCACTATGTCGGGGCGTTTCTCACGGAACTCGGAGAACAGTGTCGCGTAGCGGTCCTTGAAAAACTTTCTCCACATAGGCACGGAGATCATCATGTCGAGCTGCGTCGCGACGTCGTCCCCCAGCCAGACCATATCCACGCCGGCGTCGATCATGTTGAGCCCGGCGCGCAGGGGAAATCGCATCATTTTGTCGAACAGCTCGTTTGCGTAGTCCTCGTCGTCGGCCATGTCCATCAGGGTTTGCTCCATGCCGTGAACGTACCACGAGGCCTCGAAGATGGAGCACTGACAGGAGCCTATGATGAATTTTCTCTCGCCGTATTTTCCCACAACCTGCCGTACACTCTCGTACAGGGCTGGGTCGTCGGGGTCGGGTATGTCCCACGCCCGCAGTTTATCGCCGTCCGGGTCGTCGTACAGCGCGCCGCCCGTGACCTCCGTGTAGTGTCCGGTTTCGTTGAAGACGTTTCGCCATTTTATGCCAAACGGACAGACGTACTCCGCATCCTTGCGCATATAGTAGCTGTTTTCAACTCCGACAGCCGTTTTTATCAGGTCGTTGCCCATGACGTAACCGAGGTCTTCGTCCCGGCGACCGTATTCCGCTCGCAGCATCTCCGCCGCCTCCGGCGTAAACGTCGCGCTGACCGGCGGACGGTCCGGCTCGACGTGCGCGAGCGCCATAAAAGTCCGTTCCCTTGAACCCATCATCCCGCGATCAGCTCCCCATGAATCTGTCTATTTTACCATATATGATATACTCCGTTCCGTACGGGAGGATGGGCTTTGCGCAAAGAGTTGAGTGGAGAGGACATATCCGAAATACGCGGCGGCGGGGATTTTTCGCCCCTCGTCATCATAGCGGCGCTGATGGTGACAAGTTATCTCACGGCAAATGTAATGGCCGTAAAGCTCGTCAGCTTCGGCGGCGTCGCCCTGTTCGACGCTGGGACGATCACGTTTCCCGTGGCCTACATGCTCGGGGATATCCTGACCGAGATATGGGGTTTTCGCGTCGCGAAAAAGGTCATCTGGCTCACTTTTATCTGTAACATCATTCTCGTCGCGGCCACAGCCATCGGAGTTCTCCTGCCGTCGCCGGACTATCTGCGGGAGACGGCGGACGCCTACGCCGCTGTGTTCACCTACGTGCCGAGAATCGTCCTCGCGTCGCTCATCGCGTTCCTGTGCGGCGAGCTCTCGAACGCGTTTTTCATGGAGAAAATCAAGAGATGGACAAAAGGACGGTATCTATGGGCTCGGACGATCGGGAGTTCAACGGTGGGATATGTCTTCGACACCGTCCTGTTCGTGCTGATCGCCTTCGGAGGGACGGCAAAACCCTCGGACCTGCTCTCGCTGATCGCGGCGCAATACGCTATGAAGCTCGGCGTAGAGGCGCTCTGCGGGACACCGCTCGCCTACGCGGCAATATATCTGCTGAGGAGGATGTAGCCGCGCCAGCGGAGTGCGATGAACAGATACGCCGTAATAACTGAAAAATTTTCCCGCGAACTTCTGCTGCTCAAGGGAACGGGGTGTTTTTACAAAAAATGCCTCTTCTGTGACTACGACCTCGACTCCTGCGCCGACCCGTTTCCGTTTAACAGCCCTATTCTCGATATGGTGACGGGCGAATGTGGCGCGATCGACATCATAAATTCAGGCTCCGTCCACGAGCTGGACCGACGGACGCTCGGGCGGATCAGAGAGGTCGCCTCGGATAAAAACATCGAATATATCTGGTTCGAGGCCCACTACGCCTATCACGGGCGACTCGATGAAATACGCTGTCTCTTCCCGGATATCTCCGTCAGGTTCCGCACCGGGATAGAGAGCTTCGACCCGAGCTTCCGCCGGAGGATGAAAAAGGGCGTCCCGGACGACTTATCGCCGGAGGACGTGAGGAGATATTTCGAGGGCGTCTGTCTGCTCGTGGGAGTGGAAGGACAGACGAGAGAGTCGGTCGCGCGCGACATCGGCGCCGCGTCGCGCCTTTTTGAATACTTCAGCGTGAATGTATACTGCCCGAACTCGACAGGGGTAAAACTGGACGCTGGGCTCGTCGAATGGTTCATACGCGAGATTTATCCGGGCGCCAGGGCACTTCCCAACTGCGAGATATTGCTCGGGAACACCGATCTCGGCGTCGGCTGACATCAGGATGAGCGGGCATCCGAACCCGCGGCGGCACGGGCCTGATCTCTATTTCTCCCCTTCGTCCCCCGCCTTTGTGTCGGCCGCGAGCAGGGCAATCGCCCCGCATATCACCGCGACACCGATCATTGCGGTTAAAGAGAGCCGCTGACCGAGTATGAACGCTGAGAGCAGACACGCGGTCAGGGGTTCGGAGAGGGTGAGCGTGTATGACCTCGCGATGCCGACGGTCAGCAGTCCCCTGTTGAAAAAGATATATGGCAGGGCGCTCGACAGGACGCCGAGCGCGACGGATATCGCAATTCCGCGCCCTGTGAATATCCACGCGGCGTCGCGCGTGAGCAAAAACGGCAGAGCCATGATCCCGCTGGTCATGAATATCGCGGTCGTCGCCTCCACGGAGTCCCTCTTATCGCCTATCATTTTTACCCCAAGGCCCTCGAGGGAGTAGGCGAAACCAGCCACTACCGCCAGGAGCGCGCCCCCGGGATCTATCGCGCCGGAGCCGGAGAGGCCGCCGGACGCGAGCAGCGCGCCGCCGCCGATCGCTGTGATCGTGGCGGCGCACCATTTGAAGCTGAGCCTCTCTCCGAAAAATACCCTCCCCATGAGACCCGCCATGGCCGGCGCTGAGCCAACCGTTATGACGGCGGCCACCCCGGCTCCGGTCGCTTG
The DNA here is from genome assembly GCA_031289955.1 of Synergistaceae bacterium. Taxonomy (GTDB): domain Bacteria; phylum Synergistota; class Synergistia; order Synergistales; family Synergistaceae; genus JAIRKI01. The sequence goes on along the minus strand of JAITOL010000141.1, from coordinate 11,823 downwards.
CGCTGAGGCGAAAAAAACCGGCTGGTACAGTGCGAGCCCGAAGCCGGATATCAAAACGGGCAGAATCGGCCACGGCCCCTTGAAAAAATTCCGGGGCCCGCGCACGAGCATCAGAAGCGTGAGCGCCAGGCCACTCCCAAACGCCCTCACGGCTCCTATCGTCATGGACGTCGCGCCCTCAGGCGCGAAAGCGCCAAGCGTGCCGGACGTACCCCAGAAAACCCCCGCCGATATGACAAGCAGCATCCCTCTCGTCATGGATAAAAATTAAAAAGCGCAGGTAACGAGGGTGAGGTTGTGGTAACGGTTTATAAAGGCGCCCTTAGCCTCGACCGGGCATAATTCTCCGGCGGTATACATGAACAGAAAGGGGATATCGCCGCCGAGCGTGGCGCGAAAATGGTTTATTTCGTCCATGTTGTCGAGCCCCATTACAAAGTTTCTGGTCATGCAGGAGATTACGAGCAGAAAGTCGCTGCGATTCCGTGTCACGTCGGCGGTAGCGATGGACGCCGTCTCCATGATGTCGTCATATCCTACCGCGCCTATCGTGATCGCGCACCCGACCGGCGCGGTGCCGCCGAGAAACAGATATCCCTCCGGCGTCACACCCCCTATGACGCGAAGCGCGGGGGGCGCCCCATCGTCGAAGTGCAGCACGATAGGGGTAGCCCTCAGCGCCATCGTATTGTCGTCCTTGAACAAACCCAGCGAACGAATGAAACTTACGGACAATTCGTCGTTGATCTTCTTCAGAATGTTGCCCTCCGACGCCGTCACAATCGCCCTCATTTTTATGGTTTTATTCGTGGAGATGGCGGACAAAGTAAATTTTGGGCTTACATTGCCCGACACGAGAACGATAGCCAGGGAATCGGCGTAAGCCTCGCCGTTATATATCACGAGCGGCTTCCTGAACTCGGTTGTGAAATCCGACGGCATGCCTCCGAAGAGAGGGACGCCCCCCGAAAGCAAATCGAGATATTTCACGAAATAATCCACGCTCCTTCTCAGGACAAACGGCGCGAACGCCAATATCAACGCCGGTTTGCCCGAGAGCCGCGCCGACGTTTTGCTGTAAACTTCAGCCAGCGGCTCCTCGTAGTCCCTCCGCATCGACTCGGACAAGCCGGCCGAGAAGAAAGCATCGTCGCTCGTCAGGACGGCCAGAGCCAGCATATTCGCTCCCCCATCCCCGGACACCGCGCAGCCGAGCGAGTCTATCCCCACCACGTCGAACGGCAGACGGGAGCAAAGTCCTCTTACTGTGCCGTTCTCGATGAAGTCCAGCGAACATGCCATGATGCCGATGGAATTTTTCAGCAGGTTCCTCCTCGGGTTTATGCTGTCGATTATCTCGGAAATTGCCTCTTCAACTTCGTCGACCTCGAATGTGTGTGCTATAAGCGTTTTTATCATTAAAAACACCCCCCGGAGACCGCTTCAATTCCCTCTGCGCAAAACAAATTATTCGCCACCCGCGACAATAGAACATAAGCGTTCCACACAATATGCCTATTTTCCATTCCCTATTATATCCCGATTTCATGCTATAATCAAATAAAGGATATAAATACTTGGTAATTCCGGGGAAAATCAAACCAGAAAGATTCCTCATATTTAAAAAGCCAAATTTCACTCTCGCTGTTTGACAATCGTTGTTTTCATAAATTCAAAAATTGCCGGAGGACATAATGACATGATGAGGTCAGCATGATAAAAACCCTGATAGCGTATACCACCGAGATAGACGACCCTGAGTGCGCCTCTTCGGAGATACTGGAGCAGCTGAGCCTGAAAAGCGGGCTCCTCGAAAACTCAGTCGGCATCATCACATGCTATATCGATTTCATAAATACCGGCACAGTGAAGGAAATATGCGCTCGTCTGCCGTTCGACGTAGTCGGGATAAACACCATGTACAGCGCCACCTCCGGTGAATCGGGAGAGCTGATGCTGGTCCTGACCGTCCTGACGAGCGACGACGTCTCGTTCGCCGCCGCGCTCTCGGCCCCTCTCAAGAACGGAGGAAAAGAGGCGCGAAAAAAGGAGCTCGCCGATCTGTACAGACGCGCGGCGTCCGCGCTGCCGGACAAGCCGAAGCTGATGCTTACCTTCCCGCCGTTCATATCGGACATGAGCGGGGACGAATTTGTGCGTCACCTGGACGCGGCATCCGGCGGCGTACCCATGTTCGGCTCCCAACCCTGCGACTTCACGACCAGCATGAGAACACCGCTTGTGCTTTTCGGCGGAGAGCCCCACGCCGACCGCGCCGCGATAATTCTCATGTGCGGCAATATCCGACCGACATTCTCTTCCACAAGGATAACCGACGACAAAATTTTGCGGCGCGAAGCCATCGTGACCGGCTCCGACGGCAATATATTGAAGGAGATAAACCGCGTCCCGGCGCTCAATTACCTCGAATCCCTCGGCATGGCGGACAAGGGGCGGATAGACGGCAAACATCTTTTGATCCCGCTGGTGATCGACTACAACGACGGAGTCGGCCCACTGATGCGCGTAATCACATCCCAGACGATCGAGGGGCACGTACTGCTCAGCGGCACTATACCGGTCAACAGCACGCTCGAGTTCGGCGCGCTCGACGCCCGCTATGTTGTGGACAGCGCCGAAAATATGATCAGTAGCGCGATGAACCAAGGCTATGACTGCGTCTTCATAGTATCATGCATCATCCGAAACTTCATCCTGGGCTTCGACAACATGGCGGAGATAGAAATAATCCAATCCCGCATGGCCGGAGTCACTCCCTTCCTGCTTACATGCTCAGGCGGTGAAATTTGCCCCGCGCCAATGAAGGACGGCAAACTCATAAACCGCTTCCATAACGTCACCGCCTGTCTCTGCGCGTTTTAGAAACGCGTGATGACAGGTGGCTTATGCGGTTAGGTTATATAGTCGTTCAAAATTTCATAAAACGGATTCATGTCTTCTTGATGCGACAATATAGTCAGCACCATTTTTTGCTTTGGCGAAACAATGAGAAATTGCCCGTCTGTACCGTCACAGAAATAGTGAGTCTTTGGGTACTCTTGGCTGCCGTCACCGCAGATCCACAAATGATATCCGTATGCCATTTTGTTGATGCAGCAAGTTTGATTTGCCGCATACTCGTCAAGGCCGGCTGTAAAGAAATGAGGAGTATGCATAGTGTCAATCCAAGCTTTGTCGATAATCCGGGCATTATCATATCGCCCGCCGTTTAAGAGCAAGAGGCCGACGCGATGCATTTCTTCATTGCTCAAATACAGGCCAGAGGCGCCGAGACAGATGCCTTGATCCGATTTTTCCCACTTGGGTTTTTCGATGCCCAGATACTGTAATACTGTTTCGTATACCCAGTCGCTAAAATACAAATTTGCTATTTTCTGTACTATGGCACACAGCAAGTATGTTGCGGCGTTGTTGTAGACAAAGAATGTGCCAGGTTCGTGCTTGATGTCATAATTTAGGATGTAACTGATAAAATCAGTACCAGCAGGAAGATTCTTGACATCCTTCCTGAATAGCAAGCCCGTTTCATGTCCCATTGTCAGGTTGAGTAAGTGTCTTATTTTTAGCTTTGACAGTGGAGCGAGGTTGCTTTTGTTGTGTATCTCAAAATCGCTGAAGAAAGGCATGACATAACTATCCAAATCAAAGAGTTGGTTTTCTATCGCCTTATAGATTCCAAAACAACTGAGAACCTTGCTTATTGACCTGATATTGTTCCTCGTATCAGGTACAAATTGGTGATCGTACCTGATACCGTCGACAGTTGCTATAATGCTGTCCACATTGAGGGCATTGTCCACGACAAATTTAATGAAATTGGCAAGCATGGAGGCGCCTCCTATTCATAACCCGTATTATAATGTGTCGGCAAATAGATATACAGAGGGGATTGATCGATATGACAAAGGATGAATTCGAGACAGCGCTCATTCACGGCGCTTTCGACGTGGATGCGGCCACGGGCGCGCTGACCGCGCCAATTTATCAGACCACGACTTTTCGCCAGCTTGAGCTGGGTGTAGAGCAGCACTTCGAATACAGCCGCTCCGGCAACCCAACTCGCGGTGTGCTCGAGCGTCAGATCGCCCTTCTGGAGGAGGGGGATTTCGGATATGCGTTCGCGTCCGGCATGGCGGCTGTCACCGCGCTCCTCTGCCTGTTCGGCGCCGGCGACGAAATACTGATCCCCTCCGACCTCTACGGCGGCTCGTTCCGTCTGCTCGACGTTCACTTCAAAAATTTCGGCGTCTCCTGGCACATCGCCGACACGACGAACCTCGACGCCCTCGAGGCATCCTTTTCGGACAACACGAGAGCCGTCCTGCTCGAAACGCCGACGAACCCGACTCTCCGGGTGAGCGACATCGCCGGGGTGGCGCGCGCCGCCCACCGCCGCGGGGCGCTCGTGATAGTGGACAATACCTTCCTGTCTCCCTACTTGCAGCGCCCGCTCTCCCTGGGGGCGGATATCGTGATACACAGCGCCACAAAGTACATCGGCGGACACAATGACGTGCTGGCCGGCCTTGTCGTGCTGAAAGACACGGAGCTCGCCGAGCGTTTCTCTCTGATTCAGAGGTCAACCGGCGGCGTTCTGGGCCCCTTCGACTCATATTTGCTGCTCCGGGGGCTGAAAACTCTCTCCATCCGCATGGACCGCGAGGGCGAAAGCGCGGCGGCCATCGCGGGGTGGCTCTTGGATCACCCCGGCGTCGACAGGGTGTACTATCCCGGATTAAAAAGCGACCCCGGCTATACCACAAACCAAAAACAATCGGAGGGCGCGGGCGGGTTGTTGTCGTTCGATCTGAACGATTCTTACTCCGTGAAAAAATTCGTCTCAGCCCTCCGTGTCATCACCCTCGCGGAGAGCCTCGGCTCGGTGGAGTCCATGGCGTGCCACCCCGCCACAATGTCGCACGCGTCGATCGCCCCTGAGATGCGCGCGAAAATGGGCATCTCCGACAACCTCATTCGCCTGGCCATAGGCCTCGAATCCCTCTCGTCCCTCAAGAGCGACCTGGCAGCGGCTTTCTCGGCCGCAAAGCTCAAATAGGAGGCGGATTTATTGGACAATTTTGCTGTGATTAGCCCTGCCGAATTTCAATGCAGGCCATTTAACATGATCGAAAAGGATTGGTTTGTAATTACCACACAAAAGGGCGGGGACAACGCCAACGCAATGACGGCAAACTGGGCCGGCATCGGTTTCCTCTGGTGGGAACCGGTGGCGTTCACCTTCATACGGCCACAGAGATTCACCCATGATCTCATCGACAGTACGGACGCCCATTCTATAGCGCTTTTCGACGAGGCGTACAGGAAGCAACTCGTATTTTGCGGCGAAGCGTCGGGACGCGACACAGACAAAGCTAAAGAATGCGGATTTACCCTCCTGTGGCACGACGGCATCCCGTTTTTTGCCGAGGCTGAAATTGTCATGCTCTGCCGTAAAATGGCGAAGCAACCCCTGTCGCCGGACGGTTTCATCGACCCCGTGATAGGAGAAAAAGCCTACCCTGAGCGCGACTATCATGATCTGTACATATCTAAAATATTGAAGATCCTCGTTAAAAAATAGTCCACCCTCTGTCGCCCACTATGACCGCGCCGTTTACGATGCTTGAAGCCGGGGAGGCGAGAAATAGGGCAATCTGAGCGATTTCAGACGGCTCGCCCTCTCCCGGCCCCATGGCGGAACATCGGCTGTTGCGCGCAAAACCCTCGGGATCGCGCTCTCCGTAACTGTCGCGGAGGTTTGATTTGATACCTCCAGGCGCGATGGCGTTGACGCGTATACCTCGATGTCCGTAGTGGTCGGCCATATTGCGGGTGAGTCCTATGATTCCGTGTTTTGCCGCGGTGTAGGCCGCGCCTCCCCTGCCTCCCCGTATTCCGGCAGTAGACGAGACGTTCACCACCACCCCTCCGCCCTTTGCGAGAAATATTCGCAGCACCTCCCTGGTGAGTTTAAACGCTCCGGTCAGATTCGTCGCGATGACGTGATCCCATAGCTCGTTTGTCACATTGCCGAGCGAGGTATGGGCGTCCATGACGGCGGCATTGTTCACCAGTATATCGACAGTTCCGAATGTATCGGTCGTGAACTTCACGAGTTCCCTGAGATCATCCTCATTTTTCAGATTCGCCACAAAACTCTCCGTTGAAAGGTTTTGAGCTTTAAGCCTGGCCGTCACTCTCTCCACGCGCTCCCGGTTATAATCCATCAGGACCACGGTCGAACCATTTTTCGCGAATAGCTCCGCTGTCGCTTCGCCGACACCGGACCCCGCGCCAGTCACTATGGATACTTTACTCTCCAGGAACATTCAATTCTTCCTCCTTAAATTTAAAATAATTGGCTGGCTGGAAATGGATCGTCGGGCAATCTTGCGGTTTTCAATACGCCGGAATTTGCCTGGTGTATCTGCAACAATGCCATGCCGATGCCCGCCGCTCCATCGATGTAGCCTGTGTGAGCGCGAAGCCGAGATGGATCTACCCGCTCGTGAGCCTGATACCATTTGAGCGCCAGCCCATCCGCAACGCTCGCTGCCCCTAAAATATGCCTGCCCGCACGGTTCGCGATATCGAGATACTCCTGCTTCCCGATGCCAGCCCACAGTCCGAGAAAGAGCCCAACCATCCCCGACGTCCCGCAGCACTGGGAGTACACATTCCAATAACCGTCGGAGTGAATTTCAGGCGCGCCGGCACGGAGCAAACCGCGCACCAACATATCGCGGAACTCTTCGTACACCCTCTCCCCTGTGACATTGTAAAGTTCATGATACAGACGGGCAGTGCCAGTGGGTCCATGGCAATAACCAAGGTAAAATATATTTTTCAAGTCTGGAAAACGATATGGAACCAAAGCGGCGTCGCCGGAGACTGCGGAAACCGCGTGGACATACTCGGCGCCATGTTTCGCCGCGCGCAAAAAATCATCTCGGCCGCTCGCCTCGTACAGCAGCAGTAATGTATAGGCTATTCCAGCCGTTCCCATTTCAAAATTTGCCCAGTGAACGCTCTTATCAAAACCGTAGTATTCGGGATTAAAGCCGTCAAAGCGTTCTCCGCCCTCAGGCACTCGCCTTCCCAAGCGCAATAAAGGCTCCCCTGCTCTCACAGCCAGCTCCAGCAAATTTTCATCCCTAAGATACCTCGAAGCGTAAAGCAGGAACAAAATGGTGCCCGAATCATAATTTATACAGGATTGACCGCACCACACCAGCCCAAACTCTGTTTCGACGGCCGCGACGGCTATTTTATTCAAAATTCTACGCACAAAAGTCTCTATTTCCGCGTTTTTGACAAGCTTCAACAATTCCATCATGGCAAAAGCCACGCCACAGGCGCCGGAGTAGAACGCCCATTCGGAGTTCGGCAGGCCCGGCAAGCGGCTCAGCAGTATGCGTTTTTCAAAATTAGCCATGACATACGACGCCCCTTCAACCGCTCTTTGCAGAAAAATTTCCTCGTTCGTCGCGGCATAGAGCTGAGAAAAGAAAAATATTTTTCCGGAGCTGCCCCTGTAAAAATTTATCGCCTCTCCGCCTTCATCCGCGTTCTCATCGGGTAGCTCCGGCCAGTAAACGCCCTGCCCCGTCCTCACTTCCACTCTCTCGATCCATGCCGCCGCCGCCTTAGCCGCTCTCAGGTAATCCGGCGCTTTAAAAACTGGCCTTATTTCAGCTTCGGCCTCAGTCACGCCGACCGCTCCTCGCCAAGCCACGCTCTGGGCTGTCTATCCCGCTCGTAAACCGTGGCGTCCTCCCTGGCGGGCGGCGACAGGACGCTCCTGCCACCTCCGGTCACCCTTTCGAGAAATTGACGTGTGCGGCTGTTCCGGGGGTTATCGAAGATCGATACTGGAGCGCCTTCCTCGACGATGCAGCCATCGTCGAGAAAGACGACCCGATCAGCCACCTCTCTCGCAAAATTCATCTCGTGCGTGACAATCAGGGTCGTAATACCGCTTTCAGTGACGCCTCTGATGACCTCGAGCACCTCTCCGACCATCTCCGGATCCAGAGCGGACGTGGGCTCGTCAAAAAGAATGACCGCCGGGTTGAGAGCCAATGCTCTTGCAATCGCCACGCGCTGCTGCTGCCCCCCGGAGAGCTGGCGCGGGTAGTAGTTCACTCTGTCCGTGAGCCCCACCGCGTCGAGGCGCCTAAGCGCCTCAGCCCTCGCCACGCTCCTGTCCTTCTTCTGCACCACGACAAGACCTTCTTCTACGTTTCCAAGCGCCGTTTTATTTTTGAAAAGGTTATATTGCTGAAATACCATGGCCGTGTTTCTGGTCAGGTAGAGTATGTCATGCTTTGTGACATGGCGGAAATCGATAGTCCTGCCATTTAGGGCAATAAATCCCTCCGCTGGCATCTCCAGATAGTTTGCGCAACGCAGCAGAGTGGATTTGCCGGAGCCGCTTGGCCCAATGATCGCGACGACCTCTCCCTTTTCCACTTTTAAATTGATATCCCGCAGAACATGATGCGCTCCGAAATATTTTTCTACGTTCTTGAGTTCTATCATGCCGCAATCCCTCTCTCACCGGCGTTGAGGCTCTTTTCGACGACCTGCACAACTTTGGTCAGCAGCCCGCAGGCGACCCAGTATATTACCGACAGCACGATATACACCTCGCAAAAACGGAAGCTTCTCGACCCCACAACCTGCGCCGCGGCAACGATATCCAAAACGGAGATGGAGAACGCGAGAGACGTATTCTTGACAAGCCCGAGGAGATTATTTCCGAAGTTTGGCACGGCTACCTTGAGCGCCTCCGGCATTATTATCCGTATCATAGCCTGCATGGGGGTCATTCCTATAGAGTGCGCGGCCTCCGCCTGCCCCCTGTCCACCGATTCGATCGCGGCGCGGAACGTTTCAGAGGCGTACGCCCCTTCGTTGAGCGAATACGCGATATAAATGAATATTATAGGCGCGATACTGTTTATATTCATGTCAGTGCCGAATTCACGGTTGATTGCGAGAAGCACGAGCGGCAGACCGTAATAAGCCATGTAAATCTGTATCAACAGTGGAGTCCCTCGCACATATAGTATATACAGATTAAAAATCTGAGTTAATACGGGAATTTTTCGCAGACGCGCTATTGCCGTTATAAAACCTATGATAAGACTGAAAAACAGAGATACGAACGTGATGGAAAGAGTTATCGGAAGCCGGCTTAAAATCTCAGGCGCGGCCCTGAACATGAATCCAACGTCGAACAACTTGCCCTCCATAAACCCTCCTCCCTTCGAATTGCTTCGCAGTCCCGTTTTGGAGACTGCGAAGCAAGGGTTCGCGCCGGACTGACTGTTATTTACTCAGATCTACCCCAAAGTATTGGAGAGAAATTTTGGTAAGCGTACCATCGTCAGCCATGGATTGAAGCGCCTTATCTATCTTCGCTTTAAGTTCAGTCTCATTTTTGACAAAAAGCACATACACCTTGGAGGCTTGTCCCGCCTGTTCCGCTTCCGGCAGTTTCACATATTTGAGCTTTCCGCCAAATTCCTTGTTATAATCGCTCACTATTAGGAGATTGGTCACGGCGGCATCATAACGCCCCTGCTCGATGCCCTGCATCCTCTCCGACATGGACGCCTTTGTATAGACGATATTTATCGGCTTATCAGAATGGGCTTTGTTGTAAGCCTCCGCCAGCAGTTGCACGTTGCTTCCGTCGGCGTCAGATATCAGGCTCTTTCCGGCGAGGTCGCTCAGGGACTTATAGTCGCCATTTTTTGACGTGATAACCAAGCTCGAAGTTAAATAACTGTTGTCTGAGAAGAGGTATTTTTCCTCACGTTCCGCGTTTTTGTTTATATTGTTGACGATCATCTGGTACCTGCCCGAGTCCACGCCGAGAAAAGCTGAGGCAAACTCCACGGCATTCCAGTTGAATTCCACGTCGGATATACGGTTATCCACTTCTTTGAGCACGTCAATGTCATAACCGATAATTTCGCCTTTTTCGTCATAATACGACCATGGCTTTGACGAGCCCGGCGCCGTGGCCACCTGCACCACCCGCACATTTGAGCCCTCAGAAGCGGCGGACGCTATTCCTCCTCCATGCGAGAACACCAATAGAGAAACGACTGACAACACCGACAACAGACCGATTTTTTTCATGATAAACCACCCCACATTTTTTTGTATTTGTAACATTCAATACGATAACTAGATAATACACGTATACTATGTATGAATTAGATTGTTTTGTCAAGAACACGGAACGCCGTTATCCCAGTAGTTCATTCCATATGATCGCGGCCGGATGGATTCACGTGCACCATGCAGTGCTTTACCTTTGGGAAGCGCGACTCTATCGCGTCGTGCACCCTCTGCGCCGCGGCGTGAGCCGTGTGCAGGGTCGAGTTGCCGTCGGCGCTGATTTCTACGTCCACATAGATTTTATCGCCGAAGACGCGCGTCTTTAATTGATCGACGCCGATGACGTCCTTTTGTTCAAGAATCAGAGCGCGAATCTCTCGCTGCGTAGGATCGTCGCAGGCCTTGTCGGTCATCTTCCCGACAGAGTCCATGAAAATATCGAACGAAGCCTTGAGGATGAAAGCACAGATAACGACGCCGGCAAGAGGGTCGAGGACCGGGAAACCCATGCGAGCCCCAAGAATTCCGCCAAAACTACCGATGGAGGAGAGCGCGTCAGAGCGATGATGCCACGCGTCAGCCATCAGTGCGCTCGAATCAGTCCTTTCGGCGGCTGACCTCGCATATCTGTACATTCCCTCTTTCACGGCTATGGAGGCGGCGGCGGCGATGAGCGCCGCCAGCCCAGGTTGGACAAGCGAGGTATAATTACCTCTGATTACATCACGCACGCCTGACATACCTATCCCGATACCAACAGCGAATAGCCCCGCTGAGAGCAGTATTCCGGCTACGCACTCGAGACGCTCGTGTCCGTAGGGATGATCTCTGTCGGATTTCTGATTCGCCAGTTTCACCCCTATCATAACAATAACAGTGCTCAGCACATCCGACAATGAATGAGCGGAGTCGGAGATCATTGCGGACGAATGGGCGAGAACGCCCGCCGAAAGTTTAAAAGTTGAAAGCAGGAGATTGACGATTATGCTATTCCTCGACACCCGCATCGTTGTCGCCACTCCGTCGCCCGGTCCAGTCAATCAAGTCCCCCCTAAAATCGTAAGAAAAAAGCACACCCACGAAACGAAGATACTGTCCCGCAGATGTGCTTTTATAGTATCACACGCGCAAATGGCGCGCATTAGCCTACGCAGACTGAGGAAACTTATCTAGAAATTCTTGCCGTGAACGAATCTAGTTCATCCTTTACAAGAGCTTGCGATTGACCGTTCAGATATAATTTTGAGAGGGCTGCTTCGAGATCTTTCTGCAAAATATCGACGCCAATTTCTTTAAAAATATCATCACCGGCCTCAACTATCCAGACGGAATTTTGCTCGTCCTCCAGGGAGGCAGTCGCCCCCTGTTGCACCGCCCTTACTACATAAGCGTTCGGATTATCCTTGCTTTTTGAAAGCAGATTATAAAAAAGCGCTATCGCATATTTAGACCCTTTTGTTTGCTTAATACTCAAAAATTGCTGAAAGCACTGATTTGTAAGTTTATCAACATTCACCCTCGACGCCTTTGCTGTGAAAAAAAGCTCTCTGGCGGCCATAGTGATGGTTATTCGTGATCTTGAAAGTTTTGCTGAAGCTATGTTGTTTTCGACATATATAGCGTTATTGTCATGTTTAGTGTTTTCACTATATATATCGTTTTGATTAT
>JAITOL010000095.1 GCA_031289955.1 Synergistaceae bacterium | reverse complement strand
GTGACCGGATACGCGCGATTCATAAAATGGATGACTCGAAAGGGGTAATATGAGATGTTTTTTCGTTTGGTTTCAAAATTTTTGATTTTAGCGGTTACAGTGACGGCGGTTATGGCCTTTGCCCAGACAGACGCCCTCGCGGCGAATGTTTTCCCGGCGTTCAAGTCCATTACGCTCGACGGAAAATCAGTCACGGAGGCAATTTTCGCGGGTAAAAAGTTGACCATGCTCAACATCTGGGCGACCTGGTGTCCTCCTTGCGTGGCGGAAATGCCCGACCTCGGCAGCATGGGACGGGCCATGCCGGACGGAACTCAGTTGGTAGGGCTGGTTTTCGATATTTCCGCCGGCGACCGAAGCGCCAAAAGCAAGGCGGAAGAGATATTGAGCGGCGCCAAAGCCAATTTCGTCCAGATCGAATACTCCGACGACATGTATCCATACCTGGAAACTGTGGACGCCATACCCACGACGATCTTCGTCGACGCGAAGGGCAACATCATCGGAGAACCGCTCGTGGGCTCGAGATCCGAGAAGGACTATCGCGCGGCCATCGAGAAAATTCTGAAAAGCCTGTAATGACGCGACGGCGCGTAAAAAAAATCACGCGAGCCGCGCTGTTTGCCGCCGTCGTGGTTTTTATCCTCATAGGGCTGTTTCAGGGGGAAATCAAGTCGGTCTTTCAGAAAGGCGCTTCCATCTGTCTGGAGTGCGTGGGAATTGGCTGATCGCCGCAAAATAGTCCAGTGGCTCGCCCTGCTGGCGAACAACGCCAATATTCGCGGTTTTTTCGAGGGGCGGATTTACAGAGGCGGTTTGAAGTCATTCTGCGTCCCCGGGCTGAACTGTTACTCATGTCCGGGGGCCGTCGCTTCCTGCCCTCTGGGGTCGCTTCAGGCCATGATAGGCTCGTACCGATATCGCTTCAGCTTTTACGTGGCCGGACTGATGATGGGGTTCGGCCTCCTGTTCGGGAGATTGGTCTGCGGTTTTCTGTGCCCGTTCGGGCTGATTCAGGAGTTGCTTCACAAAGTCCCTTTTTACAAGGTTCGAAACACGAAGACGCGTTTCTGGAGGATGGCCGGATACGGCAAATACTTTATGCTGGCTGTCTTCGTCATCGCGCTTCCGATGTTCGCTCGAAACTGGGCGGGCATGGGCGAACCGGCTTTTTGCAAATACATCTGCCCCGCCGGCACGCTGACGGCGGGATTGCCGCTCATAGCCGCCAATCAACCCATGAGGGAATCCATAGGATTGCTGTTCGCCCTCAAAGCCTCGATCGCGGCGGTAGTCGTCGTCGGCTGTCTGTCGGTTTTTCGTTTTTTCTGCAGGACTCTATGCCCGCTCGGCGCTTTTTACGGCTTTTTCAACAAAATAGCCCTCTACAGGCTCAATTTCGATGAGCATAACTGCGTTCACTGCGGTTCCTGCGCCAGAGTTTGCAAGATGGACGTCGATCCGTCGCGCACCCCGGACAGCCCCGAGTGCATCCGCTGCGGCGACTGCGCCGCACTATGCCCCGTTTCCGCTCTGAGCGCGGGCTTCATCCAAGCCGAGGCGCAAAAAACGGCGCGCGGGCCGGCCCGATGAAGCTGTTCGTGGATGGCATCTCCCGACCCCATTTATATCCTATTAATTTGATGTGATATGAATGACATTCAGTATATCGGGGCAGACCCCCATTGTCAAGACGCGCCCCGGAGAGGCTCAAGACCCGTCCGGGGCGCAAAAATAATTTCGTGAGCGGCCGGTCAATCAACGACCGGAGAGCGGCTATTTACTTCGGAAGTTCGTTGAAGACGGAGGAAGGAGCGCCCGCCGGCGATTTGCCTTTTTTGAGGTTGTGATAATCAGCGTAGGTAAGAGGAATCCCCTGCGCCAGTATTCGCGCGGTGCGCGCCTCTCCGATGAAGAGCTTGTGCGTGTAAATGTCGACGATTTCGATGACTTCCGCCTCAACGGCCGCGAGAGAGTATTCCGTGACGATGGGCAGGCCCATATCCGAAACCCTGTAGGAGCATTTGGCGAATTTGTCGTAGTCTCGTCCAGTGTGGAATCCGAAGTTGCCGATGAACGGCATCGGAACGTCCGAGCCGAAGACGCAGACCGAGAATTTTTTGCTCTTTTCAAGCAGCTCCGTCGTGTAGTTGGCTTTGTTGATGGATACGGCGACGCATACGGGCTGCGCCGTCAACTGCATCACCGCGTCCGCGACCTGGGCGTTCAGACGGCCCTCCCACGCCGTGCCCACTATATAAAGCCCATAACTGAATGTGAAAAGCGCCGCCGGATCGATAGCGCCCTTGCTAACGTCGTTTACTGTCTCGCTCATGTCGGCCTCCTGTCAGGTATACTGTGACATATGGTGCGGTTCATGGAATTTTCGCGATGCGACTCCGCTGGTATTATAATCCAAAATCAATATATTCACGTTCGCGGCAAGATGAAATGGAGGGCACGTCATGATGAAAGATTTGTCCGCGCTTATGGAATTGTGCGTGGCGGGAGCGGACGGCGACATCGAGGACGCCATCCGAAACGGCGCGGATACTCACTGTGAGGATGAACCGCGAGCTGGAACTATGCCGCCAAGGCTATTTCGAGAAACGCGCCCTCTATAACGCCTCAACTATCATGCACAGGCAGTTATTGTCCGGAGACGACTATGCTAAAATATGTCAAACTATCTTCATCGGTCTGTTGGGATTCTCCCTGTTCGGCCGGGATAAAAAGACGACCCCGCAATAAGGCTTGCGCTGTGGGGCGGCTATTTTACCAGCGAGGGGGTGGATATAGTGTCCGAAGTTATGGGCGACTCGAAGAGTGAGATGGATGACTGACTGTCCGCATGACGAAAACGCGTCGCCGCGAGTTGGTTTCAATCATCGCGGCATATCCCTCATTTTAACTGGCTGCGTCATTCTGTTATCAGGCGCGACTGATCTAAAATATTTGTCTTCATAATCGCGCTTCCCGCGTACATCTTATAGACCATATCGCTCTCGACGGCAATCTCGATGGCCGCTTCCGCTTTGGCCTTGACCACGACATCTTCAATCTTGTCGTCGCCCTTCACTTCGATGAGCTGGTATGTTCCGTCGGACATCTTGGCAAGGAAGTCCGGATAATAGTGGCGCAATCGCCCAGATTCCGTGTCGTAATAGCTGATCGATATATCGCCTTGATTGCTCGTGAACATGCCTGTGAAGTACACTTCTTTGACCTTATCGCTCGTGATGTATTGCAAAAAGCACTCTTTCTCCGGTTTTGAGTCGAAACAGTAGGTATCCGCGTGGAAACTCTTGGACTTAACGTCACGCAGTGAAGAGTCGCCCTCGAATACCACCAGATCCGGCTTTGCGGAAAATTCATAATAGCCCGCTTCCTTTGGTTCTCGGAGAAGTTTCAACTCCCGCTCTTCCGTCTTTTTCTCGCTCCTGACCTCGAAGAGCGCGTCGAAAATTTTCGGGATGATGATGTCGTCGAGTATTTCATTAAATCTGCTGACGAGATCGACGATGTAATCGGCGCCGTCAACGGACTCCCTGATTATTCGAGACGCAAGGAGGCCG
Source organism: Synergistaceae bacterium (assembly GCA_031289955.1). GTDB lineage: Bacteria > Synergistota > Synergistia > Synergistales > Synergistaceae > JAIRKI01. The sequence continues at coordinate 4,226 of JAITOL010000095.1, read as the reverse complement.
GAGATGTTGAGATACCGCGCGATCTCTCCGGCGAGGGTAAACGCGCTGTAGCGCATGGAATCCTTATACTCGCTGACCGCTGTTTCTTTTACGCTCATATCCTTGGATATGCGCCTCTTTTCGTACATAATCATCTCGTACTTGTGGGTATCGACAGACTTCAATCCAAAATCAACCGGGGTGACGTATCCCTTCTCCAGCAGGGAATACTCGTGCCATATCCGCTTCACGGTAATATATCGTGCCGGCGGCAGGACTCGTACCTTGTAAACTTGCCTCTTCTCACTGGAAGACTCTTTCAGGTCTTTTATCTCCATGTTGAAGTTCTTATTCAGCTCGTCGTTGAGCGTATCGAAGTTTTCTTTGGAGAGAAATACCGTAGCGGTAGTCTGCTCGTCGGTTATCTTTCTGAGACACCGCATTGTCGCTTGCAAGACAAAAATCTTCGACTGCGGGCTCCTGAAGAGGGCGACCCCGAACAGAGACCGGCAATTCCATCCCTCGCGGCCCTTGCCGACAAGGATCAGGAATTGCTTCTTGCTCCCCTCCGTCGCGGGCACATCGAGGTTGTTGAAGTTCCTTATGTCGTCAGCCTTGGTAATCTTGTCGTCGCCGACGTTGACTAGTATCTTTGAGATGGGGATATCCAAGTCAGAAAGAATGTCCTCGACCATCGGCCGGACTTCCTCATCGGCTTCTTTAACTGTCGACGCGAAAAACGCCAGCTTCGGGAGCAGCTCTTCATACTCGTTCGCTCCATAACGCTCCCAGAACTTCGTTATCACCACCCGCAAGAACTCTCTGCTCTTGACGTTCTCAAACCCAATGACATCGGCCTCCTTGAGGAAACCGTTGCTTATGGATTCTTTCAGCCCGTAGGCATACACGACCTCCGGGAGCAGCTGATTATTCACATACGGAGTGCCTGTGTAGTTATAACAAGCGATTACGTTCGTTCCGTGTCGCTCAAGGTCGGCGGCGAGCATATTGATCGTGGAGCGCAAGCTCGTTTGCGCGGTGTTGGCTCGGAGCTGTTTCTCAAGATCGGCTCCGAACAAATGATGGGCCTCATCGACGTAGACGCCGAGCTGAGAGAGCCGGCAGAGCTTCATAAACCGCTGGTTGAATTTCAGGTCGTTCTCGTCCTGTATGTCGTCCTCATCGTCTCCCGCGCCGTACACGGTCGATAAAAGCGGCGACGCGGTACGGAATAGAAGATTCGCCGCTGGTTCCTCTTTGCGTTTCTTCTTGACTATGATTTTCTGGGTGTTCGATATGACGATGTTGAAGTCGGAGTTGTCGAGAGTATTAAGCGTCGTGCCGCTGTCCTCGAGGAAGTGGAACTTGATGTTCGCGTCCAGAACTCTCGCGTACTCCTTCGGCACGACCAAGGTTTTGTCGAATGTGATGATTTCCTTCAACGATTGGAGGACTGTCCTGTCCGGCGCGAAAACGAGCGCGTTGTGGCAGAACCGCTCGTCCTTCGGGTACTTATGGGCGAGGAGGAACTCATAGAAGATACAGGTGGCCATGAGGATCGTCTTTCCCAGCCCCATTGTGAGCGCGTAGATATAGTTCGAGTATTTCTCCGAATACTTCCGCATCTGTTTGAACAGGGTATCCGTCATCTTCTCGGTCAGGTCGTCAAAGAGCAAGACCTGTCCTCTGCGAACCGAATAATATGAGGCGTCGGCGAATTTATCCCTTCGGTTTCGCCAGTCGTCGAACATCGAGTAAACCTGCGCGTTGTTCATAAACTCTTTGATGAAGACATACATCTCCAGAGCCTCAAACTGCGGTTTGCGGAGGTAGGCGGCCTGGTTCGTTTCCTTATCGTTGTGGTCGAGGAACTTCCTCGTCAGGTCTTTATAGTTCCTGCGAATCTTGCCCCGGTTGTTGGTGTAATACCAGTGAAGCTGCTCGTAGAAAGAATTTGATTCGTCGTAGTTGGAGACCATCAGCGCACCTCCATTTCCAGAGACTCGGAGAGAAGGTCGGTTATCTTCACTTTGATCGTGCCAGCGTCCGAAGGAACTTCATATACCCCGCCGACGAGTTCGTTCTTTCCGGGGATATCAGTCACGGCTGGCGCCATGACCACGCCGTCGAAATTCCAGTCGATCATCACCGACTCGGCGAGCTGCCGCCAGTCCTCCACGTACTCCTTCCGCAAGCTCAGCTTCTGCATGAGGTTCATTGGGTAGAAAGAATGGATAACGAGCTTCCCGTTCACGATGGAAACATCGGCCTCCGCTTCGCGCTTGAGTTGCAGTTCGGCCTTGTCGCGGAGAATATCCACGATGGCAATGTCCAGCTTATACTCCGCGAGCTCCTGTTCGAGTGAAGCCTTCAAATCCGGCTCGTGCCCCATGCAGACGAGGGTTATCTTCTCAACGGGATCACTCGGGCTCTCCGCTTTGCGTCTCTCGAACGTCTTAATTGGCAAGTTCGCGATAAGCTCCGGCAAATCGGCCTTCGTCGCGATCCGGTTCACTGGCATTATCCTGACCATCCGCCCGTCCAGTTCACCGTCATAGACGTTCCCCGCGTCGTTTTTCTGTATTTCGAGAGCGTCGATGATGAGTTCTTTTGCTTCCAACGGATTGCGGAAAAAGTCGTAGTTGTTGACGTTGTAGACCTCGAAGCCGGTGTATTTGTCGTCTTGATCGGCAAGTTCTTTTGCCACGCTGAGCAAGCGTTTTGTAGTTGTTTGGATAGCGCCGAGGTTGATGTCCGCGCCGATGAAACGGCGGCCAAGTTTCATGGCTACGGCTTGGGTTGTGCCGGAACCCATGAAGCAATCGAAGACTAACCCGTCATTAGGGGAAGAAGATGCTATTATTCGTTCAACTAATCGCTCCGGTTTTTGAGTAGGATAACCAAGCCCCTCCTTGTCGGAGTTATTCAATTTATCGAGTAACCAAACATCGTCAATGTGCTTACCTTCTTTTATTGCTTCATCTAAAAACCTTTTTACCCTAGTCCCATTCCCTCCGTCAGAAAGAACATACTCTTTACCTGTGTCATCATCAACGAGAATTTTTTGTTTCCTTGCAATAATCCCCTTATCCGCTATTTAGCGCAGTAGTAACGGAAGTCACATTCCTCGCATGTCTTTTGTTGCCCCATTCCCTTTTTCCCGTCGCTACGTTATTATACTTACGTCAACCTCAGTTATTATACTGAGATTGACGCCACAATGGGTTTATTCAGGGGGGAAAATGGATGAAGTTCAGAAATTTGTCTCTTTATTTGTTCTTGTCGTGCTTGTCGCTCTCTTTCACACCCGCCGCGTTTGCCGTCGAGTCAACAGCGGTTCTTGTACAGCGCGTCATCGATGGCGACACCATCGAGGTGGTCTATAACGCCAAGAAAGAGCACATCCGGCTGATCGGCGTGGACACGCCCGAGACCGTTCATCCTTCCAAAGCAGTGCAACCATTCGGGCCGGAGGCGTCCAGCTACACAAAGAAGGCTCTCGATGGCAGAGAGGTCTGGCTTGAGTTCGATGTCGAGCCGCGCGACCGCTATGGAAGGTTGCTCGCGTATGTCTGGCTCGCCCCGGCGCCGGCAGGCGAGGCTACAAACGACAACATACGCGAGGACATGTTCAACGCTCATTTGCTCCTTCATGGATATGGACAGATCGCCACTTATCCGCCCAACGTGAGATACGTCGAATTTTTCCGTATATGCCAGACCGAAGCCAGAGAACATTCGCACGGCCTGTGGGGAGCAGAGATAGCCCGGGAATCGAAGCAACCCGCTTCTTCTCCCGCTGTGGCTTCGGTATACATAGGCAACCGCAACAGCAAGATTTTTCACCTCCCGAACTGTTCGTCTGTGGGGAAAATGAGCGAAAAGAATCGTGTTTCGATAAAGACAAGGGAGGACGCGATAAAGGAGGGATTCAGTCCCTGTAAAACCTGTTCGCCGTGAGAAAACGAGGTTTTATCTGAATCAGGAATTGCCCCCTCCGGCAGTTAGCCGCTAACTATACTCGGGGTCTCCGCTGTGCGGAGATACAAGGCAAATCCCTGTTGGATGAGGCGATCCATTGAACAATTTTCATTTCCATGCCCAGAGTATATATCTGTTCAGATAAAACCTAAATTCCCGGCAATTTTTATAACAACGACACCAGTCAACCCCCAAAAACCCGCATAATATCAGTATTTTTTTTTAAGATGTGCTTAAAAATCAGCTGTTTTTTTCTGGAATGTTGT
>JAITOL010000199.1 GCA_031289955.1 Synergistaceae bacterium | reverse complement strand
TATAAAAGCGAGGGATACTCTTCACTTGAAAAATATCCCTCGCCTCAGTCACGGTATTCTATAGATGAATTGGGGCTTTAAATTCTGTTTTCGCTTCCCAACACGGCCTTGATTTTGTGAGCGACCATATTTTTTATGGCTTCGCGGGCCGGAGAGAGGTAGTGCCTGGGGTCGAAGTGGGACGGGTTTTCCGCGAAATATTTGCGGATTGTGGCGGTAAGGGCAAGCCGCAGATCCGAATCGATATTTATCTTGCAGACGGAGAGCTTCGCGGCCTCGCGCAGCATATCCTCCGGGATGCCTATGGCGTCGGGCATATTGCCTCCGAACTGGTTTATCATCCTCACAAATTCAGGGATGACGGACGACGCGCCGTGCAGCACTATGGGGAAACCGGGCAGGCGTTTCGAGACATCTTTCAAGATGTCGAAACGAAGCTGCGGTTTCTGTCCCGGCTTGAATTTGTAAGCGCCGTGAGACGTGCCTATCGCGATGGCGAGCGAGTCGACCCCCGTGCTCTCGACGAACTCCTGAACCTCGGCCGGATCCGTGTAGCTCGCGTCCTCGGCGGACACTTTGACGTCGTCCTCGATGCCCTCGAGCCGTCCAAGCTCGCCCTCCACGACGACGCCGTGAGCGTGCGCGTATTCGACGACTTTCTTCGTCAGCGCCACGTTATCCTTGAAATTATGGTGGCTGCCATCGATCATCACGGACGTGAAACCGCCGTCGATGCAGCTTTTGCAGATTTCAAAGGAGTCTCCGTGATCGAGATGCAGCACGATGGGAAGATCGGTGTCCTCCAGCGCTGCCTCGACGAGCTTCACGAGGTAGACGTGTTTCGCGTATTTCCGCGCGCCGGCTGAAACCTGCAATATCAGCGGAGAGCGGAGCTCCTTGGCGGCTTCCGTGATGCCCTGGATTATCTCCATATTATTGACGTTGAAAGCGCCGATAGCGTAATTTCCGTCATACGCCTTTTTGAATAGTTCTGTTGACGTTACAAGCGGCATGCTATTACCTCTTTCCTTTTTATAAGGTTTGCGTCTTGATGCGGGCGCTTATAGATATTCCCAAAATAAACGACACAAGCAATCTGATCCGCCACGAACCAAGATTAACACATATCCGCAATTTTGGAAACGAAATGTCGGGGATACCCTATCGATCCTCTAAAATAAATTTGCATGTTTTATTATAATGATGTTATAATGCCACAGTTGAAAATTAAGAAGAGGATACGCCTCTCACCCGCCGACTTAGGGTTGCCGGGTAAAAATGCCGAAGGAATAACTGCGGGCGAGGCGTGTTTTGTGTCTCGCCCGCTAATGTTTTATATAAATCACAGGAGGTGGTTGAAAATTAGCAATGCACCTGTCAACAAAGACGATGAACCGCGTGTAAACTCCGAAATTCGGGTTGCCGAAGTGCTTCTCATAGACGACAAGGGAAACAAGCTCGGCGTTATTTCCACCGCTGAGGCTTTGCGCCTCGCGGAGGAACGTGACTTGGATCTCGTGGAAGTCGCGCCATTGGCGAGTCCGCCGGTCTGCCGCATACTCGACTACGGGAAGTACCGCTTCCAGCAGCAGAAGAGGGACAAGGACGCGCGAAAGAAGCAGAAGAACCAGACCGTAAAAGAGATGAAAATGCGTCCCAAGATAGACCAGCACGACTACGACTTCAAAGTGAGGGCTATCAAAAGTTTCCTCTCGGACGGGCACCGCGTCAAGGTCTCGATATTTTTCAGAGGCAGGGAGATGGCGTTCCTGGACAGAGGCCGCGAGGTTCTGAACAGGGTTCGGGCCGACATCGATCCGGTTGGCAAGATAGAGACCGAACCCCGGATGGAGGGCGCTTACATGAGGATGATGGTCTGTCCTACGGCGAGCGTGCCGGCGCCGAAACCGGATAAACCGAAACCGTCTTCGGATCCGCAGACAAAAACGGAAGAAAAAGAGGAAACCGCCATATAGGAGGAATAAGCTATGCCAAAGATGAAGTCCCATTCCGGAACGAAAAAACGTTTCAAAGTGACGGGTTCCGGCAAAATAGTTTACCAGAAGAGCGGGCGACGCCATATACTCGTGAACAAGGGCGAGCGCAGGATGAGATCGCTCAAAAAGAAGGGCGTCATCACCACAGCCTTCCAGGCGCACATGAAAAAGCTTATGCCTTACGCCTGATTCGGAATTATTCACAGGGAGTGACTTTATATGCGTGTAAAAGGTTCCAGCGCAAGCAGAAGAAAGCTTAAGAAACTATTTTCCATAACCAAGGGTTATTGGGGTCGCAAGAAGAACGTATACCGGAGAGCGCGCGAGGCTTACCTCAAGTCCCTCACCCGTATGTTCCACGACCGCAAGCTCAGGAAGCGCGATTTCCGCAAACTTTGGATAATGCGCATCAACGCGGCCGCCCGCGCGAACGGAATGCGGTACAGCATTCTCATAAACGGGCTGAAAAAGGCCAATATCAACATCAACCGAAAGATGCTGGCCGACCTTGCGGTAAACGACGCGCCGGCGTTCGCGCAGCTCGTAACGAAAGCCCGCGAGGCTCTGGCGGCCTAACATCCGGGCATTTTGCCCGCGTTGTCTGAACATTGTCGAGTTCCTGCCCGAATACCCGGCAGGAACTCGATTATTATGGGAGGAATCGATATGAATGAAAAGTTCGCCTCTCTCCGCCCGTCCGGCGAAGAGAGGATAGCCGCCTCGAACACTGTGGCCGAGCTTCAGAACGTCAAAGCGGCTCTCATAGGAAAACAGGGCGCGCTGACGGATATTTTAAAGGAAATACCGAGAATCGACGTCTCGCTGCGTCCCGAAATGGGGCGATTGGCGAACGAGCTCAAAGACCACTTTACAAAACTGATGGACGCGAGAAGCGAGGAGATACAGCTCTCGGCTTCCGCCATACCGGCCGGTTTCGACCTCACAGCGCCCGGCATCGCCCCGCCGGGCGGCGCTCTTCACCCAATAACCCAGATGTGCTACGACCTGAACGACACTTTCCGCTCCATGGGATTCGAGATATTTCAGGAGTCGGATATAACGAGCGAACTATACGGGTTCGACAACCTGAACTTCGCGCCCGAGCATCCGGCACGCGAGAGCATGGACACCTACTGGCTGGCCGGGCACGATTCCGGACGCGGCGGAGACCGTCTCTGCCTGCGGCCTCACCTCACTGGCGCGAGCGTGCGCTATCTTCAGACGCACAAACCCCCGTTCCGCTTCGTCTATCCAGGAAGGGTCTACCGCAACGAGACGACGGACGCGCGCCACGAACGGGCGTTCTTCCAGTACGAGGCCCTCGTCGTCGATGAGGAGTTCACGTTCTCCGCCGGTAAAGTGATGATAAAGAGCATCCTGTCTAAAGTATTCGGGCGCGACGTTCCTGTGCGCATGAGGGTCGGGTTCTTTCCCTTCGTAGAGCCGGGGTATGAAATCGACATGGGATGCCTCGTCTGCGGCGGATCGGGGTGCAGCGTCTGCAAGCACGTCGGCTGGATAGAGATAATGCCGGGAGGCACGCCTCACCCGAACGTGCTCCGCGCCGCTGGGCTGGACCCGGCGAAGTACACGGGTTTCTACGTAAACATCGGCCTCGACCGTCTCGTGATGATGCGCTACGGCGTCGACGACGTCCGAATGTTCCACAGCGCCGACCTGAGATTTTTGAGCCAGTTCAAGTAGGAGAAGAGATGGATCATGAAATTATCGTTAAACTGGATTAAAGATTATGTGAAGCTGCCCGGCGACCTCGAAATGTCCCGTCTCGCCTACGACCTCACCATGTCGACCGTCGAGGTGGAGGATATAGTTTACCTGCGCGATAAGTTCGCCGGTATGGTAGTCGGAATCATCGACGAGATACTCCCCCACCCGAACGCCGACAAACTCAAGTTGTGCCGCACAAACGTAGGAGACGGCGTGAGGGAGATCGTCTGCGGGGGGACGAATCTTACGGCCGGCATGAAGGTAGCCGTTTCCCGACCCGGAGCTATGGTGCGCTGGCATGGAGCGGGCGATTTAGTGGAGATAAAGAACGCCAAGGTGCGCGGCATCGAAAGTTACGGCATGATCTGCGCGTCGTCTGAGATAGGGCTTTTCGACCTCTTCCCCTTCACTGAGGAAGCGACGATAGCCGACCTATCGGAGTTCGACTCCCCCGCCGGAACTGACCTTGCCTTGGCTCTCGGGCTGGACGACGTCATACTCGAAATAGACAACAGATCGCTGACGAACAGGCCCGATCTCTGGGGACACTACGGCATAGCCCGCGAACTTTCCGCGCTCTATGACGTTCCCATGAACGAGTTCGCGTCCTTTGTCCCCCCGACCGGCATTCCCGGTTTCCGCGTCGAGATAGACGATCCTACCCGCTGTCCCAGGTACATTGGGATAAAAATCGAAGGGCTTTCGGTAAAGCCATCGCCGTTCGAAATACAGAGCAGGATATGGCGCGTCGGCATGCGCCCAATAAACGCGATCGTCGATATAACGAACTACGTGATGTTAGCCGTAGGCCAGCCTACCCACGCGTTCGACTCAGACAACATAGCCGGTCACATCACCGTGAGGCGCGCCCGACATACCGAAAAGCTGCTGTTGTTGAACGGACGCGAGCTGACCCTCACGACGGAGGATCTGGTCATCGCCGACGATGAGGGTTCCGTCGGTCTGGCCGGAGTCATGGGCGGGGGCAAAGACTCAGTTCTGCCTGAGACCGACAAGGTCATACTGGAGCTCGCGAACTTCGAGCCGATAGGCATAAGGAGAACCGCCGCCGGACACGAGGCCCGCACAGAGGCCGCCATAAGATACGAGAAGGGCATAGACCCGGAACGCGCCGACCACGCGCTCTCGCTTGCCATGAGCATGTTCGCGGAGCTCTTCCCCGACATGAGAGTGACCGGCTTCCACGACAACTACCCGACGCGCCTCGTAAAGACGGAGATAAACGTGTCGCTCGAATGGCTCGCGAGCCGTCTCGGCAAACGCCTCGAGAATGAACGCATCGCCAGGATGCTCGAACGCCTCGGTTTCGACGTGACGTTTCCGTCGGAGGATTCGATGCGCGTCATATCCCCGACGTGGCGCTCGACCGGCGACATATCCCTCCCTGACGACATCATGGAGGAAGTTGCCCGCATGTACGGATACGAAAATTTTGAAGCCACCAGGATAATAACTTCGTTCGAGAAGGCGATAAACCAGCCCGAAATGGACATAGACCGCAGGATACGGGAGTATCTGTCGTTCCGGTGCGGAATGCAGGAGATATTCACATATCCGTGGGTACACGACGAATTCCTCGACATAGTTTCGGCTACGCGCGACGGGATGCTGTCGATATCGACTCCGCCGTCGCCGAACGAAAAATATATCCGCTCGTCGCTGCTGCCGAATATGCTCCGCGCCGTATCGGGCAACGTCAGGTTCTGGGATGAGTTCGCGATATTCGAGTCGGCCCAGGTGTTTTCCGATCTGGAATACAGCGCGCCTTACGACCCGAGGGAATCCCTGCCGCGTCAGCGCAGAAATGCGGCCGGCGCTTTCGCCTCTCCGGGCGACGTGACCACGCTGTTCAGAAAAGCGAAGGGCGTCGTCGAAACAATGACGCGCTACATTCACGCGGAGCCGTTTTCGTTCGTTCAGGAAACGCGTCCGTCGTGGGCCGATGACACGATATGGTTCAACATAGCGTCAGACGGGCGGACGATAGGAAACATGGCGCTGCTATCGAAGAAAGCGGCGATCTCGTGCGGGATCAAAAAACAGGCCGTCATGCTGTTCGAGCTGGACATAGACGCGCTGCGCCCCCTGCCGTCGCGCACGAACAGCTATACCCGCCTGCCGGAGTACCCATGGACGGAGTACGACGTCTCGATGACGTTCGACGAATCGGTGAAGTGGCAGAACATCTACGAGACGGTGACCGGCAAAAAAGGCCCGGAGGATCTGCTGCGAGGCGTATCTTTCGTCGGCGAATACCGGGGCAGACAGGTGACGAGCGGCAAAAAATCCGTGACCCTGCGCCTCGTGATAGGCTCGCTCAAAAAGACGCTCACTTCCGAAGATATTGAATCCTGCGCCAATCTGATAGTAAAACGACTGACGAAGGGCCTCGGCGGAGAGCTGAGAAGCTAGGGAAAACAACAGTGAAGGCCTCTCAGGCAATGGGAGGTCTTCATAATTTCAAAACCAGGTCAAAATAAAATTATCAACTTCCA
>JAITOL010000177.1 GCA_031289955.1 Synergistaceae bacterium | reverse complement strand
GGAGCTTTGACGCCTGTAGCCATTTCATGTTTCACAAAGCCGGCCTCTATGCCTACGCCCTCGCTCACGCTAATGAGCGCCCCAACGTATGAATTTACCAACGTCGCCGGAAGAGTGGTTTGATCGGCCATTAAATTATCGCCCCTATAAATACAAAATCATTTTGGTATTATATCAGATAGGCGGCCCCTTGATAGTCTCATATACGGGTTTTTGCGTGGATGAGATCATCGTTGCGATCACCGCGCCCGCATGTGTGCGCATCCCGTAGGGAATTAAACACCCCGCATCTTCTTTACAGTTCATCTGTGTTTCCCTGTATAATAAGATTAGCACTGATAAATGATGTGTGAGTATGTTGTATGACGACAAAGCAACGCTGCGGCCCTTTTTATTGGGCAATGCGGCACGTGAAAAAGCTCGAAGCGGGCATGCCTTACACTCAAATAAAACCCACGATAACGATATGCCTGCTGGCTTTCGACCTCATAGAGGAAGAAGAAGCGTACCGCAATTCTTACAGCATCCGCAACGACAAGAGCGGCAACAGGTTGTGCGAGGACTTAGGGATTATATATCTGGAGCTGCCGAAATTTCTGAGATATTTGGGAGAGGAACATCCCCGGACAGGGCTTGAAAGATGGCTGCTTTATTTCTCGAACGAGGAGGGCGAGCGTATGAACAAAGCGGTAGCGGAGAATCCCGCCTTGGAAATGGCGAAAGAGATAGAGTCGATATTCTGGGCCGATGCGGAGGAAAAAGAAGCGTATTTTCAGCATCAGCGGTTGTTGATGGACGAATACAGCGCCGCGCATACGTATGAATATTTACTGGCTCAGGCGAAAGAAGAGACGGCCCAAGCGGAAGAAAAGGCGGCACAGGCGGAAGAAAAAGGGAGAGAAGAGGGCGTGACAAAGGTAGCTCGCAATCTTTTGGAAAAAGGCTTTGATATGGAAACGATAGTACAGGCCAGTGGTCTGTCCCGTGAAGATATAGAAAAATTGCGCTGATTTTCCTATCAGCCCATAACACGCATTTCAAAGAACGGGTTGGTGAGAATGTTCATCAGCCCGTTAGTAGGTATTCACACTGGTTTTATAATGGTGTAAACTACTGAGCGATTGATATGTACCGCGAAAGGAAGCTACGAATGATCGCGCACGGCGACGATATTGAAAAGGCTGAACCGGACAAACTCCTGATTTTTTTGTTGCGTCACGGCAAGCCCGAATTTCCCGACGAAAGAAGTTATATATACGGCCAGACGGATTATCCCCTCTCGAAAGAGGGGGAGGCTCAGGCCCGCAGGGTCGGCGAGGCTCTGTCCGAAGTGAGGATGGACAGAATAATATCGAGCGACTTATCGCGCGCCGCAAGCACGGCGGATATAGTGGCTTCCCTCCAGAGGCCGCCGGCGGTTCCTGAACGCGACGCCGGGATACGCGAGATAAATATGGGCGAATGGGACGGGCTCACGAAGGACGAGATAAGTGGAAGCTATGTCGACATATTCCGCGAGCGGGGAAAAGACCTCGAGCACGTGGCGGCCCCGGGCGGCGAGACGTTCCGAGAGGTCAGTGACCGCGGGCTCAGCTCGCTTCGCCGGATCGTGGAGTCCTCGCGCGGCATGGAGAGAATCCTCCTTGTGGCTCACGGCGCGGTCATGTGGGGGATGGTCTGCGGGCTCTTCGATATGCGCCTTGGCGATATATTCCGCTTCGGGCTCGACCACTGCGCGATTCATCTCATAGAACACAGAAGGAAACCGGCGCAATGGGGACAGTTCCGGCTTGTGCGCTATAACTGGTCGCCGGTTCTTGTGGATTACAACGACGACCTCGTCTAGGGGATAATGGGATGTCATTCAGAGTGCTTGTCCTCAATCCGGGCGCTACATCGACAAAAATAGCGGTTTTCGAGGACGAAAAATCAGTCTTTCAGGAGTCTGTGCCCCACGGCGCCGACGATCTCAAGGGCTTCGCCGCGCTGATAGATCAGATACCCTACAGAAAAAAACTCATATCGGACGCGCTCGCCCGCGCCGGAGTGGGAGAGGACTCGTTCGACGCTGTCGTTGGAAGGGGCGGGCTCCTGGCGCCCCTTCCCAGCGGAATCTACGAAGTTTCTCCGGCTCTCTTGGATGACGCGCGCGGATTTCGCCATGGAGAGCACGCGTCGAACCTCGGCCCACTTCTGGCGGGCGATTTCGCCGCCGCCTCCGGTTGTAAGGCCTATGTCGTCGACCCGGTCTCAACGGACGAATGGACGCCCGTCTCCCGCGTGTCGGGGCTCAAGGGCATCGACAGGGTCTGCCACTTCCACGCGTTGAACCACAAGGCCGTTGCCCGCCTCGTCGCCTCGGAACTCGGCAAGGCGTATGAGGACGCGACGTTTATCGTCGTGCACATGGGCACCGGCGTAAGCGTTGGCGTCCACGTAAACGGGCGGGTGGTCGACGTAAACGACGCCATGAACGAGGGCGCGTTCTCGGTCGACCGCGCGGGAGGCGTCCCGACGCTCGCGCTTATCGACATGTGTTACTCCGGCAAATTCTCGCACAAAGAGATGAAACGGCACGTGAACGGCCTCGGCGGCATATTCTCCTACCTTGGAACGATGGACATGCGCGAGGTGGAGCGCATGATGAAAACGGACGAAGGGGACGCGAGGCGGGTGGTCGAGGCGTTCGCCTACCAAATCGCCAAGGATGTCGGCTCGATGGCCGCCGTATGTTCCGGCAATGTCGACAGGATCGTCATAACCGGCGGCATGGCGCGTTTCAAGGAGCTCGTCGATATGATCGCGTCGCGCGTCGAATTCATAGCTCCTATAAAGCTGGTCCCCGGGGAAGAGGAGATGGAGTCTCTCGCGTCCGGGGCGTTGCGCGTCCTCAGGGGCGCGGAACGGGCAAAGGTATACGCGGGTAAACCGCAGACGGCAAATCATTAGAGAAATGGCGAGGTGAACGTGATGGGCAATCTGAGCATTAAAACCAAAGTCATAATGAGTTTCGCGGCGATAGTGATATTGAATATCTGTTTCGGTCTTTACGCGATATCGTCCCTTTCAGTGATCGATTATCGCGTCGAGGACGCGGACTCGTGGACTGTGGGGCTCGCTCAGATAAGCGATCTTCAGCTCAACGCGTCGGCGGCGCGGAGGTACGACCTGAGCTATCTGCTCCAGGAGGACGACCGCGGACGGTCGGACGCGAGTTCGAAACGTTCCGACGCCATGGCCGCGGCGGAGGACGTCATGGCCGTGTATAAAAGCGAAGTGCTCACGATACCGTACAACAACGAGGAGGAGCGTCAGACCGACCTCGAAGGCATTAACGAGGTCATAGATCTCTGGAACGCGTACAAGGCGTCGTCGAACAACATAATGACGATCTCCGGAGAGGACACGCAAACGATACTTCCTCTCGTGAACGGAGAATCCGCCGATAGTTTCGCCGCTCTTGAACGGTCTTTGGCCAACCTCGCCCAATACAACATAGAGGGCAGCGCGGCGGGAGTCGAAATGAGCGAGGAGATATACGCTTCCACGAGGAACGTGATATTGGGCTTCCTGGTCGTCGTTACGGTCTTCTCAGTGCTCGTCACCTGCTTTCTCACGATTGGAATCAAACGTTCCATCGACGAACTGAGGCGCGTCTCCGAGGCTGTGGGGGACGGCGACCTCACGGTAAAAACACATATATACTCCCATGACGATCTGGGAATACTCTCCGAGCAGTACAATGTGACGATAGCCCGGGTAAAAGCGCTCATATCCCGCATCCAGGACTCTGCGGAGCGTCTGGCCGAATCCACTGGCTCGCTGAACACGAGCGCTTCGGATACGGCTTCGGAGGGCGCGGTCATAGAGCACAGCATGGAGAAAACATCGCTTAATGCTAACAATCAGTTATCGGAGATAAAGACCATCACATCCACGATCATGTCCATCTCGGAGGGCATCGCGAGCGAGATGGAGAACGTCGGAGAGCTTGCGCGTTCCGCTCGGGATTCGGTTGAGAAATCTCGCGCCGGAGAACATTCCATAGATCTGACCGTGACGCAGATGAACATGATCGAGGACGCGGTGGAGGCGTCCGCCAAGGTTGTCACATCTCTCGGCGAGCGTTCCGGAGAGATAGGCCAGATAGTGGCGACTATCACGGGCATCTCCAGCCAGACAAACCTGCTCGCTTTAAACGCCGCGATCGAGGCGGCCCGGGCAGGAGAGCACGGCCTCGGATTCGCGGTTGTGGCGGACGAGGTTAAAAAACTCGCCGGCGAGTCCCGCGCCGCGGCGGACGAGATAGCCGGGCTCATATCGGGCATACAGGAGGAGACCAACCGCGCCGTCGAATCGATGAGGCTCGGCATGGAGGAGGCGCACAAGGGCTCCGACGCCATGCGCGACAGCGGGCGGGTCTTCGGGGAACTCGTCGATTCGTCGGTCGCGAGCGCGTCCGGGCTTCAGAATGTGGCCGATATTATGAGGGCTCTCGAGTCCGGCGTGTCGGATCTTGTCGGCGCCGCTCGCAACGTCGAAAACATGAGCAGGGTCATCGCCGAGGACTCGCAGTCGGTCGTGGCTTCGACCGAAGCCCAGACCGCTTCTGTGGCGGAGATATCGGAATCCTCGCAGGATCTGGCGCGCATAGCGTCGGAGCTCCTGGACACCACAAATCAGTTTGTAATATAGTTTTCATAGATCAGTTCCCTCATGGGGAAGAAGAATGTTGGAGGAGAGTATGAATGAATCAGAAGGTCAAAATAGCTCTTATCGGTATCGCGTTGGTTCTGGTGTTCGTGCCGGCGGTTGTACGGATTGCCCTGTCGTCGGGCGGAGACGGCGCTTCCGCCGGGACGATAGCCCAGAGCATCGCCGGTATGCTCAAAGGAGATGTCACGGGGGAAATTGGCCATGAGTATAAGACGAGGTGGTTCAACTTCACCGTTCATTCCATCGACAGGGTGAGCGAATACGCCGGATATGAGCCGGATGAGGGCAATATACTGCTCGACGTGGTTGTGGAGGAATTCTGCACATTTGAGAATAGCATAGAGATGGGGACGTTCGATTTCTTCATGGACGCCGACTCGTTCGATGAATACGCCTATCCTCTGAACCCGCTCGACGACACGATGATGCCGGAGGAGTTCAAGTTAGGGCCGAAGGAGCGGAAAAAATATCACATGGTCTATGAAGCTCCCTCGGACGCAAAGGGGGTCAAGCTGATCTACAAGGAGATAGACGAGGAAGAGAACACGCACGCTACGTTTACGATAAATATCAAGGACGCGTAGACAAAGGACGAAACCCGTCACTCGGGGCGGGAATACCGGCCCATGAAGAGTATCGCGTTTGTGCGGTTCTCGACTATGAAATATATGAACGGATGGTCGGCCCTGAATATTTTGGGTTGAAGCGGCGAGGGCGCTATCACGCTTGCTGTGGGCACGGCGATCACTGCGGTGATCGCCGTCGCCTCCGTCTGTTTTTCGTCCACCTCGATGAACGCTTTGTGTATGACTTTGCTGATGCGTATGGGGTTGTCCGTTATGCCGGGGAACTCGGCATGATCTGAAAATGCGCGCTCCAAGCCCATGGCGCTCAGGTTTTTCGACAGCTCGTACTTTGTCTCCGCCCTGAATCGGGGGAGGTAGAGCTCGACGTCCTCTATGGCGAATGACGTCAGCACCTGGTCGTATACCTCGCGCGCCAGGAGCTGTGCGCCAAGGTCGCTTCTGTTTCGGGGCAGCATCGCTATCATGGAGTAAGCGTTTTTTTTGTACGGGATCCTCACTGCCTGAAACATCTCCGTCTCGCAGTAGCCGATATTTCCTCTTCTATGCATGATGTCCGCGCTCGCCTCTGTTCCCTCCGCGCAGTAAAATGTCTCTCGCTTCGTGTTTTCTTTTGGGAACTCGTAATCCCATCTGGATTTGAAGTAGACCGCGCTTGTCAGTACCATTGCTGTGTCGGCGTCCAGTTTCTCGACGAGGTTTTTTATCCGGCCGCGCGTCTTCGCCTCGGCCCATCTGTTGATTATCCCCGAGGCCTCCGGATCGTTTCCGTAATCCAGTTTCGTCACATCAGTGCCGGTATAGAGCCGCATAGCGACGGCCCACGTCTCCTTGATGTCCATCGACGTGTTCGGCCACACGGAGGTTGCGGCCTCGACGGTCGCGATGCGTTCCGGCGTCGATGAGAGCATTGTGGCGAGAGTGTTCATGTCTTCGAGCGAAGAGTCTCTGTAGCGGAATATTTTGCCTATCTCTTTGCGGGTGGCCTCGCCGGAACCCTCATACAGCGTCACAAAGGCGGCCGACACGTTCTGCGGTGAGAAGAACACGCTCTTTGTGGTTTCCCGTGATAGTTCCTTGTACATGTCGAACGCGAATGAGTTGATCGAGTCGGTCGCCGATTTGGCGGCGGCGGCGTCGCGCTCGTTCACGTCCGGCATAAAGTCGCCGGGAACTCTGTACGAAACGAGCTCGGCCGGTTCCTCGGGGCGCACTATTATCGCGTGTCCCTCTCCGTTGCCATCGGAAAACCAGCCCCGGAAGATTATGGGGATGGAGATCATCGCGAGGCAGGCGATGTAAAGGATTATGTGTTTTTTATCGCCAAATGGGCGCATGGTTTTCTTCTCCCGGCAGATCAGCCGTGAACGGAGAGTATCAGAAACACCTTTCCTCCAGCCACCTTGAACGGCAGGGTGAAGCTCTTCACGTCTGATTTCTTGGGCGGGATTGCTTTTATGTTCTCTCCCGAGAGCATCTGGGGCGGAGTTATGTCGAGCCCCGGAATATTGGCCTTTATGAGCGCCTGTCCGCTGATCATGTTCGTCAGCTCTCCCAGGACGCTCATCGACATGGGATCTTCCGTGTCCGCCTTTACCATGCCTCCGGTGAACGCGGTGACGTACGCCTCGAAAGCGGTCGTGTCGACCATGAGCGACGCCGTGCTGTGAACGGCGCCGCCGACTATTCCTATGAGCGCCGCCACTCTGCTTCCTGGCGCGTTAATACCGGGGGTTATCTCCGACTTCAGGAATTCCGCCTCGATCCCGACTGTCTGGCTGACGCTGATCAGCGCTCCGGTGTATGAATTTACAAGAGTTGAAAGCAGATTCCCGGCATCTGTTGCCATGTTTTTCCCCACCTTCTATAAAAATGGTAATCCCTATTTTAACACCTTCGATTTAAAATACCATCACCCGCTATCACTACCCAGGACAAACGCATCAATTTTCCGACCGCGACATATTGACAAATAAATATTAGATGAAACAAGGTGAAAAAGCTGGACTTCGCCTTGTTTTTTTGTTATGTATTGTATTACATATTACGCAATACTCATTCCCCGCGCACTGGAGACATGCTTATGGCTGATTATCCTGACTGGGTATTGAAATTCAAGAAAAAAGGCACGTATGTCAACTGCGTCAAAGGTAAATATTATCTTTACGCGGCACACTCTGAACGAGTCCCGGGCACAAAAAAGATCCGGCGCGTTAGCGACGGCTATCTTGGCCGCGTCACGGAGAAAGAAGGTTTTATACCGGCGAAAGGGAAACTTGCCGAGGATGTTTTTGTATGCGAGTACGGGCTTTCGAAAACCATAACTCTGCTTTGCGCCAGAATACACGCGGGTCTGAAACGCGAGTTCCGGGCCAACGCGGACTATGTCCTGGCCTCCGGCGCGCTTTTTGCCATGCACGGCGCGCGAAGGGCGGAATTCTACGAGGCGTCGTGGTTGTCGCGGAAGTTTCCGGGGCTGGACTTGAACAAGCCCCCCACAGACAAACAGGCTTTTGGAGCGGAGCGGACATGCCGGATGATACAAGACACGCTCAAGAAGCGCTTTGGCACAGATTACGGAGAAGCCCTCGCGCTTCTGCCGCTTGTGAGAAAAGTATACGCGGGCAGCGAGTCAAGGCTCGCGGTTATCGGCGGAGGCATTGCCCAGTTCATAGAGAAACATGGTCTAAACCTGTGCGGGGAGGATGATTAAAATGGCAAAGATATCGAATATATTGCTTGAATTCGCGGATGTGATAAAGCAAGAAGGGCTTGTCTCAAAAGACGAGCTTTCGCCGTCAAACAAATTAGTGAAGAGGTTTATCCGCCTTGCCAGGCAAGTTCCTGACGCCCGGATGCGAGGGATGGTCGAATACCCGCTGAAAGAAATACTGCTCATCGCTTTCTTTGCCGTGCTGTCCGGCGTGGACACGTGGGCTCATATGGCTATTTTCGGCAAGCTGAGGGAGTCGTGGCTCAGGAAGTTCCTGAAATACAAAAACGGCGTGCCGTCGCACGACACGTTCAGGCGGGTGTTTTCCCTGATTGCTCCTGATGTCCTCCAGCGGCTGACGGTAGGTTTTCTGATGGATAACATGAACAGGATAAAGGCGTCGCTAGGCATCGAGGCTTCAGGCGTCCGGCTTATCAACATAGATGGGAAACAGGCAAACGGCACAGGCAGGGCGCGCGGCAAAGACGGCGCTTTTCCCAATCTCCAGGCTCTCAATGTGTATGACGCGTCGAGCGGCATCTGCCTCGCGATGAAACATATCGACAGGAAAACGAACGAGATACCGGCCGCACAGGAGGCGCTCATGGCGCTCGACATAAAAGGCGCCATCGTTACCTGCGACGCCCTGAACACTCAGAAAAAGACGATAGAAATAATAGCCTGCAAGGAGAAGAAAGGGCAGTACGTCGCGGCGCTCAAGGACAACAACCATACGTTTTACTCGGAGGTCAACGAATACTTCAGCGAGGAAAAGCTCAAAGAAATCATGCGGCGCGGCGTTAATTTCGTCACAAGCACGGAAAAAGCCCATTCAAAGGTAGAGACGCGCAACTTTTACCTCACGAGCGACGTGAAGTGGTTTGAGGACAGGTCTGAGTGGACAAATTTGCGGGCGTTTATCTGCTATGAAAAGATAATGACGGATACCGGCAGCGGCGAGGCAACGCGCGAAAGGCGTCTTTTCATCAGCAGCGTCAAAGACGCCGGGCTGTGCGCCGAGGCTATACGGGGACACTGGGCTGTTGAAAATAATCTGCACTGGCATCTGGATTTCTCGTTCGGCGATGACAGCGACATGACAACTGACAAAAACGCATATCAAAACTTCTCGCTGTTCCGCAGGATGGTTCTTACAATTTGCCGGATGGCGCAGCCGTTCATGAAAGAGAGCATCCGGACTATACGCTGGAGTATTGGGCTTGAGCCCCAGTCTCAGCTTGGAATCATCCTCGGCACTCTGGATGAAACGCGCATCGAATCCGCATTGCGGGCGGCTGTTGTGAAAAAATCCTGAAAATAATCCGGCTCGGCTCGCTAACGGGATAACTGTCTCAAAAAATAGGCTTTTTTCCGCTTTTTCTCAAATCCAGGAGACTGAAACGGCAACACCCCGCCGGATATTGACGTTTCTTGCGTTATGGGCATGGGAGTTTTATCTTTTTTTACTGGCTTTGCTCTAATTGATGCGTTTGTCCTGCGCAACTCCGCGAATTGAACGCGCCAGTGGCACAAGATTGCCGCGTCGGGAAATTCATCCTCCTCGCAAAGACGCATTAAAA
>JAITOL010000129.1 GCA_031289955.1 Synergistaceae bacterium | reverse complement strand
GTCAAGCGGCAAAACTACCACTCCTCCTTTGCCAGTGACTCAATTTCGTCATCACTGAGGCCGTAAAGTTTGTTTGTCGCCGCGTTACACGCCGCTATATCGTTATTTAGCGACGCCGCAAAGAGTTCTTGCCTGATGTTTTCTTCGACATTATCCCATTTTGGAATACATATACGTCTCAAATACTGGGCTTGAAAACGCAAATATCCGCCGCGCATTTTTGTAGTGTACGTTTTTATAAACATACGGACGAGATCAGATAACAAAACAGCGCGTAAAGCTATCAGATCCCATTCGTCCGATAATATATAATAAAGATTGTGGTGAGGATAAAACTTCCCCGGATCGTACACAACGTTCGCGTGCCCTTTTATGTCCGGAATTAGCAATTTGGGCTTTTTCGTCAGCGCGGGCGTAATTCTATCAATTGTTCTGTACCAGTTGTTATCAGCGTTTTTCGCGCAGTGTCTTTTAAGAAGTAACTCCTTATGATTTTCGAGGTAATTTTTCAAAAGCGGAAAGTCATCAAGATTAACCAGAGAAAAATGTTCCGTATCGTCAAATGGGTTGATAACCCCCTTTCCAAGCCAGTCGATTTCTCCTGTCAAAATATCCTTGGTTGTGAGAAGAGGTATTTTTCTGTCCATCTCAATTTTCAACGAAGCGTAATCGATCACAAATATTTTATCCGCGCCTGTCGCAACACCAATGCCAACTTTACATCCCGCTTTTTCCAGAGAATAAAATTTATTTTTAATCTTGTTAATAAGGTTCAAGTTTTCCGCCGTCTCTATCAACCACGGTTGGTCATCGTGAGTAAGATCACGAATTACCATGGAACAAGTCTCTCCGTTTTTATCAGCATTATTGTCAACTAGTTCGGAAGCCAAAGATTTAAGAGAGTCGTTCTCTATTTCAGGGCAACGCGCCACTCTTGTTATGCCCGTTGTATTTCTGCTGAAAACAACTACGGCAGGATAAGCGCTCACATCTTTTAAAAACGCGTCTCTTCCAACCATGTCAACATAAATATCCAGGTTGAAATATTCTGATACGTAACTTCTAAGCGACCTTCCATAACGATTTTTCATCCAACGGTCGGCGCAGATGAATCCTAGTCTGCCGTCGTCAGCAAGCAGTTTAAGAGAATTTTCGATAAATGGAATATATAAATCAGAACGGTCATACATTGTGTGATATTTTTTACGATAGCGCAACAACAAATAATCTGGTATCAATTCCTGCCTGACGTAAGGAGGATTGCCCACTATAAAATTAAATTTGTCGGAAAACTCTTCCATCAAAAAATCCCCGTTCAACAACCATTTGTCGGTCAATAGCGATGATTCTTTAAGAGGAAACCCATTCATAGCAAGATGTTCCAATACGCATTCTCTGGTCGCGTAATATACGTCGGCATTTAACTCCACGGCGCGAATCGCGTCACACATTGTTAAAAGGTTTTTTCCGTCGGATAGTTTTTTCCACGAAACCAGGAGTCTATCAATAATCGGCAACAAAAAACTTCCTCCGCCTGAAGAAGGTTCGAGGATTGAATATTGCCATAATGATTTATCGGGAACATAACCAACTAAGTCCAGAATGAAATCAGCCACCTCTCGGCGTGTAAAAATCATCCCGGACTGTTTAACATCAAAATTTTGATCATTTATCAAAACACTGTCGTATGAACTCATCAGTAACAACCTCATGGATTTTTATATACTATATCATAGAACCAAATCAGTAACTACGTATAGCACGGAAGACAAAAAGTAAAAAGTAGTATAAAAGTGATACTTATGAACGCAATGCCGAGGCGCGAGCGCGACGAGGGTTATTGAGGGACGGGTGGATTTTATGTATCAGGCAGCGACCGCCGCCGGGCGGTGCATTATACGCGACTTGCCGCTTTCGGCGCTTTTCCTGGGCACGGCGTCCATCATCGGATATGGGTTTCGCGTCATCGGGTTTCCGGAGGTCGACATCATCCTCGTCTATCATCTGGCCGTGGTTGTGACGGCATGGCTCACCAGCGGTTTCGCCTATGGGGTCGCGGGATCTCTGGCCGCTGCTTTTCTGTTCAATTATCTTTTCATCGAACCGCGTTTTACGTTTGCCGTAAATGATCCGCGCTGTGTCGTCACATTCGTCATTATGACCATCACCGCTCTCATCACAAGCGGTCTCACGTCTCATGCGCGCGCGGGCGCGCGGAGATCCATGGGGAAAGAGGCTGAAACCAGGATACTGTACGATCTCACAAGCCGCCTGCGCGAATCGTCGGACATTCACGCGATTGCCGGAGCCATAGCGGACGCTGTCGGCGATTGTTTCGACTGCCGCGTCGACTGTCTGTGCTGGGACGAAAACGGCGCGCCCGAGTCATTTTTTATCGAGCGGTCGCGCGAGGGGAAACATACGAGGAGGGAAATCCCCGACGAGGCTCTAGCGCGTCTGAGGTCGGCAACTGTCCGGACGAGTTTCGACGACGGGCGCGAATTTTACGGCTGGCGGATTAGCGGAACTGACGGCACGCTGGGCCTGATCAGGATGCCCGCGAAAACAGCCCGGACGTTGACGGATTCTCGGGCGCGTATTCTGCGATCCATCATGGATAGCGCGGTTTTGGCCATGGATCGCGTCAGGTTCATCGGACAGCGCGCCAGGTTCCGCGAAGAGACCATGAGGGAGCGCTGCCGCGGAAACCTGCTGCGGGCCATATCCCACGACCTCAGAACTCCTCTCACCGTCATCCTGGGCGCGAGCTCGGCGATTCTGGAAAATGGAGAATCGTTCGACGGGGCGACCGTCGTGAAATTGCTGGGCGACGTCAGGGACGATTCCCGGTGGCTGATACGCATGGTGGAAAATCTGCTCTCGGTGACCCGCGTCGACCAGGACGCTATGAAGGTGACAAAAATACCAGAGGCTGCCGAGGAGATAATGGCCGGCGCGGCCGCCCGCGTCAGAGCGAGGTTTCCTGATCGCGCAATCGCTGTAAAAGCTCCCGATGAGCTTTTGATCGTCCCAATGGATGGGACGTTGATAATACAGGTAATAATCAACCTGATCGAAAACGCCGTCAAAAATTCCCGGGATGACTCGACTATAGAACTCGAAGCGAAAAGAGATGGAAAAGAGGCGATATTCGAGATCTCGGACGAGGGTATAGGCATCGACGAGCGCGACATACCAGGCATGTTCGAGGGTAAACCGCGCGTCGCCGATTTGTCGAGAGGTATGGGGATAGGCCTTTCCATTTGCGATTCGATAATAAGAGCGCACGACGGTATGCTGGAGGCGTCGAACCGGGAAACCGGCGGCGCGGTGTTCCGTTTTACGCTGCCTTTAGGAGAATGTGAGACAGATGAACAATAAAACCCTTGTGTTAATCGTCGAGGACGACGAAAGCATCCGCAATTTCATGTCCGCGATATTCGAGGCCAATGGATACGGCACGGTCATCGCGACAAACGGCGCGTCATCCGCGGCGATAGCGGCGTCGCACCGCCCGGACCTGATTTTGCTGGATCTCGGGCTGCCGGATATTGACGGCGTCGAAGTGCTGAAGAAGCTGCGGGAGTGGACGGGCGTTCCTATCGTGGTCGTCTCCGCGCGGGGACACGAGCGCGAAAAAGTAGAAGCGCTCGACAGTGGAGCCGACGACTATATCACAAAACCGTTCGGCACGGCTGAGCTGCTGGCCCGGGCGAGGGCGGCGCTTCGCAGGGGAGGCGGCGACAGCGCGAGCTTCGAGTCGGGGCGCGTAACTGTGGGCGAGCTTGAAATAGATTACGAAAAAAGATCGGTGAAGCTCGCGGGGAGGGAAATTCACTTCACCCCCATAGAGTACAAGATAGTGGCGCTGCTGGCGAGGCACGCGGGAAAGGTGCTGACGCACGATTTTATCACGAAGGAAGTATGGGGGCCTTATACGGACGAGATTCGTTCGCTGCGGGTAAACATGTCGAACATCAGGAGAAAAGTGGAGAAAAACCCGGCCGAGCCAAGATACGTCATAACGGAACCGAGCGTCGGATATAAAATGTCCGATGAATGATCTCGTTATTCCCTCTATCTCATCAAGCCGGGCAGGAACAGCGACAGCGCCGGGAAATATGTGATCAGCAGGCATACCGCTATCAGGGCGATTATCATCGGGATTATCGGGCGGCTTATCTCTTCGAGCGACAAACCCGTTATCGCGCTTGCGACGTAGATGTCGATAGCCACCGGCGGAGTCGCCATTCCTATCGCCAGACCAACGGTCACTATTATCCCAAAGTGAACCAGATTGCCGCCAATGCCCATTATCGCCGGCAGGAATATCGGCGTCAGGATGACGAGGGCGGAGGCTGTCTCCATAAACATTCCGGCCACCAGTATCAGCGCCACTATCACGAGGTAGACCATGCCTGAAACGCCTCCGGTGACGCTCAGGACGGCGCTTGCGACCTTATCGGGTATTCTGTAGAACGCCAGCTGCCAGCCGAAAATTTTCGACGTGGCTATTATGAACATGATGAGCGAGCTTGTCACACCGGCGTTCACCACGAGGCGATACAGTTTTTTGAAGTCGAGAGCCCTGTATACGAACAGGGCGACGAACAAAGAGTAGACGACCGCCACCGCCGCGGCTTCAGACGGGGTGAAATAGCCCGAGAAGATGCCGCCCAGTATCAGCACCGGCGTCATTATCCCCCACAGGGCGTTCGCGAATAGCTTCATTTTCGCGCGGAAATCCACCTTTTCGCTCGCCGGATAGTTTCGCTTGCGCGCCACGTAGAGCGCGTAGACGATCAATATTCCGCCCATCAGGAAACCCGGGACAAACCCCGCAAGGAACAGCCTGCTTACCGGTATTCCGGCGATCACCGCGTACAGCACCATCGGCACGCTCGGCGGTATTACGACGCCTATCGTCCCGGCGGCGGCTATCAGCGCGGCCGAAAAATCAAGGTCATAGCCCTTTTGTTTGAGCTGTGGGAGAAGAGCGGAGCCGACCGCCGCGGTCGTCGCCGCTCCGCTTCCGGAGATCGCGGCTATGAACATGGACGCCACTATCGAGACTATGGAGAGTCCTCCGCGAATCCGCCCGAGAGTAGCCTCAGCGAACGCCACTATGCGCTCCGAAATGCCTCCCTGCGCCAGAATGTCCCCGGCCAGAATGAAAAACGGAACGGCCACGAGCGCGAACGAGTTAGCTCCCGCGAAAAGAGTCTGCGGAAGAGCTTCGAGCGGCATACCTGACAGAGCGAGCACCAACATGGCCGATACGCCTATAGAAAGCGCGATGGGCGTACCCGCGATCAGCAGGGCTATGAACGATACAACCAGTATGACGCCCATATCTATCTGGGTCGCGTGTCCGGAAACCTGATCAGTTCCTCCAGCCTCGCCGCGAGATGCAGTATCGCGATGACGCTCGAAAGAGGGAAGATCAAATATATCCAGCTCATCGAGATGGGCAGCGACGAGGCCGTCTGGAAACGCTCGCTTACGCAGAGCGCCCCGCCGAACCAACCTGTTACGGCGAAAAATATCATCCCGACAGCCTCGATAGCCATGAGGAGTAATCGGCGAGGCCCTTGCGGCAGAGCGTCGCGCAGGAAATTGACTGTGATGTTGGCGCCGCGTTTGAACGCGACGCATATGCCGAAAAACGACGCGAACACCAGCAGGAAACATGTGATCTCCTCGGACCAGGTCAACGCCTTGAACCACATCCTGCATACGATCTGAAGGATCGTGAAGAACGTCATGAGGGCGAGTATCGCGAACAGTATCACCTCGCACACGGAGTTGATCCTGTCGCTCGCCCTCATGAGCAATGTAGCGCCGCTGTTTTCAATCATGAACGGGTTATTTCGTGTCGAGTATCGACTGTATGAGCTCTCGTCCGTACAGTTCCTCGTACTTTTCGTAGACGCTCGACACCGCCTCGCGGAACTTGGTCAGGTCGGGCTCAGTCACTACCATGCCGGCGTCCTTGAGCTGCTGAAGCCACTCGGCCTCTTTCTCGTTGTCGACGTCGCGGTTGAGCTTCGCGGCGGTTTTGGCGCTGTCCTGGACTATCGTCTGCTGCTCGGGCGTGAGTTTCCCCCACATGCGCATGCTCATCATGATGAGGTTTGGCGCGTACGCGTGGCGCGTGATCGAAAGATATTTGTTCGACTCGTTGATGTTGTAGGCGGCTATGACGTTAAGCGGGTTCTCCTGTCCGTCTATCGTGCCCTGCTGGAGCGCCGTCAGCGCCTCTGTCCAGGCCATCGGCACCGCGTTTGCGCCTAATGCCGTGAACGAGTCGATGTATATCGGGTTCTGCATGACCCTTATCTTGAGATCCTTGATGTCCTCGGGTTTTTCAATGGGGCGTTTGCTGTTCGTGAGGTTGCGGAAGCCGCGCTCCCCATAGGCGAGGCATTTCCAGCCGAGACGCTCCATCTCGGTAATGAAGTCCTGTCCGATGGAACCGTCGAGAACTTTGTAGGCGTGTTCCGGGCTCGTGAAGAGAAACGGAAGGTCGAGGACTCCGAAGCTCGGGAGAAAATTGATGACTGGGCCGCCGGTTATTATGCCCATGTCGACCGTTCCCATTTTGAGGCTCTCCAGAAGGTTGCGCTCGTCGCCGAGCGTCGCGTT
Organism: Synergistaceae bacterium; assembly: GCA_031289955.1. Taxonomy (GTDB): domain Bacteria; phylum Synergistota; class Synergistia; order Synergistales; family Synergistaceae; genus JAIRKI01. The sequence continues at coordinate 18,410 of JAITOL010000129.1, read as the reverse complement.
GGGATAAACGAGGACGGTTATTTCTCCGCCGGTCTTCGCTTCGACTTCCTCCTTAAACTTGAGAGCCGCGAGATGAAACACGTCCTGTTCGTTGATGGCGTGCCCAAGTTTAATTTCTATGGCAGCGAAAGCGCATCCCGACATTAAAAATAAAGAACATAAAACAACAGCAACCGCAAAAACTTTTTTCATACCCCGACACCTCCGTAAAATTTGAAAAACTCAAGATTTTAATGCGAATAGGACATAGCTATATTATGGCAGAAGAGTGTAATAAATGCAAAATAAAATTCACTTCTCCGCGCGGGTCATTTTTTAACGTCCTCTTAATCCAATATCCTCTACAATAATGATACTGGGCAGGCAGGAAATATTTAAAATCCGGATAGGAATTCAACACTTCGCCTCGAACGTCCGCAACGCTATGCGGCGAGCCGGCGAAGCATAAAATGGAGGGATTTGGGATGAAGTTGTCGCATGTTACTATTTTTGTGAAAAACCTGGAGGAATCTGTTGCGTTTTACAGAGACATAACAGGGCTGCCGATCACAAGGAGATTCGCTTCGGGCCCCGATCGCGAGATCGTTTTTCTGGGCGGCGGCGAGACGATGATCGAGCTGGTAGGAGGCGCCGGAGAGGTGGCGTCTCCCACATTCGGCGGAATATCTCTCGGTTTCGAGACCGCTTCGCTCGACGGTCTCATCGCTGAGCTCGAGAAAAAGGGAGTGAGCGATATCGGCGATATTTTGCGCCCCAATCCACAGGTTCAGTTTTTCTTCATCACCGACCCGAACGGCCTCAGGATACAGTTTGTGGAATATAAAAAATAAATTTCCGCACAGTCAGGCGGCGGCCGGCGAAATGCCCTGCCGCCGCCTGACTATATACAACCTGGTTTTACATGGACAATTCGATATCAGTGCCGTCTCGCGTTATCAGCGTCATGCCGTCATGGCGAATCCTGAATCCCATCACATCGTTCAGCGCCTTGAAAAACGCGGTCTCCTGCTCCATGAGTTCCCGCGGCCCCATCATCATCGTAGCGGCTGGAGGCAGAATGACGAGCCTGCCGCCGGTTGCCACCCATGACGACCTGTAGCTGTTCACGGACGCCATCCCGCGCATCCCTCCGTCGCTTTGGAACGCGAGTGTTATGGGGGCGCCGTCTATCACGTCATGATCCGAAAAACTTTTGACTTTCCAATCTATCTCTGTGGGAAGGGCGCGCCCGGATATCCAGATCATGCCCGAAGGCTGCCATATATTGTAATCGTCGTATTCGGCGCCGCGCACAGAAAGTGTGACCGAGGCGCCCTTGCTCCATAAAAACGTGTCCGGATCGCCCGAAACCTCGTATTTCGCGCCGGATGCGGAGATGGCGTTCTCCATTGGAAAGTTTTCCCCGTCGACGGTGATGATGAACGAGTCGTCCCCCGTGTCCCTTATGATGACATGCTTCGATATTTCCTTGCCTCCGACCGTGAGCGACGCGTATTTCTCGTCGCTCGCGAACGACGTGCCGGAGTCGCCCGGCGCCTCATATCTTTCGCCTGAGTCGGAGGAAACGCGCTCCAGTGTGACGAGACGGCCGTCGTTGAATACATACAACGCGTCGGTCGAATCAGCCGCGAGGGAAGCGCCCGGACACAGTGTGAGAGCGGCTGCGGCAAGGAAAAGGGACAGGGTTTTAAAACAGCTTCTTAACATTTTGTACACCACCTTATTAATTCTTAAATGTTAAAGTAGTCTATCACATATGGCGGTGAACAAAAATGAGCATAAATGTCGATTTTAGGCAACTACGTACATTATGACGATGCGACGTCGCGCGTAGCGCGTTCGTGAAATGTTCAGTTGCGCCAGACCGTTGATGAATAAACCTAAACCTCCTTTCTTTGATCTGGCTGCGATTGAGTTTATCTTTGTTTCGAGATTTTTTATAGGCGACGGGTTATTGTGAGCGTAAGCGCTTACGCGGTTAGCAAAAATAAAAAAATCGGCAAAGTGGGCTTGGCAGCAACCACATGGGGAAGCTTCTGAGAGTTTTTTGTGTCGATTCGTCAGGAGCATTCGCGGATTAATTTTTGTATTCAACTGAAATATTTCTCGTTAATGGATATTTTCATCGCCTGAGAGCGCTTTTTTTTTTAGCAATGACAACTTATTTTTGCGCGTGAACTCCAAAAATTTTATTTCACATGGATACCATTAATCTCCTCCATAAAATGACATGCGACGAAATGTCCTGGAGTGACCTCATTTATCTCAGGGTCGATTTCTCTGCACTTCTCCCTCGAATATACGCATCTAGCCGCAAATCTGCAGCCTGGGTTTGGATTTATAGGGGAAAAAATCTCTCCCTGCAGGATGATGCGCTCTTTTTTCCCGTCGAGATTCACGGTCGGAATGGCCGATAAAAGCGCTTGGGTATAGGGATGCAGCGTGTGTTCAAACAACTCGTCCGACGGGCTCTTTTCAACCAGCCTGCCAAGATACATAACCATGATCTCGGTGGATATATGCTTGACCACCGAGAGATTGTGCGTGATGAACATATAGGTGAGGCCCTTTTCTTCCTGTAAATCCTGCAGTAGATTGAGAATCTGAGCCTGAATGGATACATCCAACGCTGAGACCGGTTCATCGCATACAATGAATTTTGGATTTAAGGCCAGCGCTCTGGCTATGCCGATACGCTGTCTCCTGCCGCCGTCCAGCTCATGTGGGTAACTGAGGGCAAAACGAGAGGCGAGGCCAACCGTATCCATCAAGTTGGAGACCTGGCGATTTAGCTCGATGCCGTTCTTACAGATATTGTGGGCGATCAATCCCTCGGCTATACTCTCGCTCACCGTCATTCGGGGGTTGAGCGATGAGAAGGGATCCTGAAAAATCATCTGCATCTTTTTGCGCAACTCGAGGGACTCATCTTTAGTGAGAGTTTTAATATTCCTCCCCTCAAAAAAAACGTCCCCGCCGCTCTTACTGAGGAGACCTATGACCGTGCGTCCCAGTGTGGATTTTCCGCAGCCGGATTCCCCCACAATACCCAGCGTCTTGCCTCGGTCTATATTGAAGGTTAGGCCGTCCACCGCGTGGAGCATTCCTCCTGGAGTTTTAAAAAATTTTTTTAGATTTTTCACATCAAGAAGAGTGTCCATGATTGGCCTCCCGCCAATGGTGTGTGCATTTGACCATGTGACCGGGGGATATTTCCCCGACACGTGGCTTGAGCGTTTTGCACTCTGCCGTTGCCACCTGGCATCGAGGCTCGAAGCTGCATCCCGCCGGCAGATCAACCGGGTCAGGCATCAGACCCTGGATGGGGCTCAGGCGTTTCACTTTCTTTTTTACGTCCGGGATGGAACCGAAAAGCCCAATTGTATAAGGATGTCCTGTATTTCTGTATACGTCCGGCACAGCTCCAAATTCCACGATTTCACCCGCGTACATGATAGCAACTTTATCGCAAACGTCGGCCACCACTCCCAGATCATGGGTTATGAGCAACATGGAAGTGTTGAACTCCTTTTTTAGTTTTACCATCAGATTGAGAACCTGTGCCTGAATTGTGACGTCAAGAGCCGTAGTTGGTTCATCGGCGATCAGGAGCCCCGGATTGCAGGTGAGGGCAATGGCGATGCCCACGCGTTGTTTCATTCCACCTGAGAACTGATGAGGATATTCATCCATACGATCAGGATCGATACCGACGGTTCCAAGCATTTCAGCGGCCTTTTTGAACGCGTCCGCCCGCGACGTTTTTTTGTTGTGGAAGCGGACAACCTCGGCTATCTGGTCTCCAACCGTTAGGACAGGGTTGAGCGAGGTCATGGGATCCTGAAATATCATGGCGATCTTTTCGCCGCGTATCTTGCGCATCTGCGCCTCCGTAAGTCCCAGCAGCGACTCGCCGTTCAACAGTATGTCCCCGCTTATTATCCTGCCGGGAGGGTTTGGCACCAAGCGCATTACGCCGAGAGCTGTAGTGGTCTTTCCAGCTCCGGTCTCTCCCACGAGGCCAACGGTCTCACCTTCTTGGACGTCAAAACTTACGCCGTTTACCGCTTTGACAATTCCCTCATCGGTAATGTAATGAATATACAGTTCTCGTATGCTAAGCAAAACATCGCCTCCCTATCAGCGCTTGAGGCGCGGATCCAACGCGTCCCGCAGACCGTCGCCGAAAAGGTTGAAGGACATGACAGTGATCATAATGGCAAGGCCGGGGAAAGTAACCATGTGCCAATGGTTGCGTATGTATTGCCGCCCCGCCGAAAGCATACCTCCCCATTCAGGGGTCGGAGGTACCACGCCGAGGCCGATGAAACTAAGGCTGGCCGTGGTTATTATCGCTCCGGCAATGCCAAGGGAGGCCTGTACGATTATCGGCGCCAGCGAGTTGGGCAGGATATGCCTGAGGATTATTCTCCTGTTACTCACTCCAAGAACCCTGGCCGCCTCGATATATTCCTGTTCCTTAACCGTCATCACAGCCGCTCGCACTACTCTGGCATAAATTGGAATAGACGTTATGCCGATGGCGATCATGGCGTTGCCCACACCAGCTCCCATGGAGGCGGAAAGCGATATGGCGAGCAATAAATTCGGTATGCTGTTCATCACGTCTAATACGCGCATTATTATATTATCCGCTCTGCCGCCGTAGTAGGCTGCTATCGCACCAAGCGCGCCGCCTGAAATACAACCCAATACCACAGATGTCAGACCAATAAAAAGCGATATCCTGGCCCCGTATATCACCCGGCTGAAAATATCCCTTCCAAAATTATCGGTTCCGAAGAGGTGTTTCAGGCTGGGGCGCGCGAACATTTCGTTCAGATTCTGCTGCTCATAGGAATATGGAGCCACATAATCAGCAAAGATTGCCGCGAAAATCAGAATCAGCATGATGAGCATTCCTACAACGGCCGCGTGATTCATCAAAAGCCGTTTGAGTATCTCGCTGATTTGGCTTTTCTTTTTACTTCTAGGCGTGAATTCCTCTCTATCCGACACTGCCCTGGCCTTCCTTTCCAGCGTATTTCACTCTCTTTTTAGCGCTGTACTGGGATTTGATCCTGGGGTCGACAAAGGCGTAAAGAATATCGACGATCAGGTTGATAATGCTATACGCCAGGGCTATGAGCAGCACACCGCCTTGAATAACCGGATAATTACGGTTGCGAATGGAGTCCACCATCAGTTTCCCCAATCCTGGTATGGAAAATACCTGCTCGCTGACTATAGAACCGGCCAGTGAGGCGCCAAAACGTATTCCCACTATGGTAAGAACCGGGATTAGAGCATTTCGAAGAGCATGTTTCCAGATGACGATGCCTTCCGGCGCCCCCTTGGCTCGGGCTGTTCTGACGTAATCCTGACGTATGACCTCGAGCATGCTTGAACGGGTAGTACGCATGATGGCCGCCGCGCCGCTTGTCCCTATAGTAAGAGCGGGCAGGATCCAGTGTGCCGGCGTCGTGAAGCCGCTGGCCGGAAACCATTTTAGATTGACGGAGAAGAGCAATATCATTAGGAGTCCCTGCCAGAAATTAGGCATTGAAACACCGACGAGAGCGACGATCCGTGATATGTTGTCGATCCAGCTGTTTTGGTATATAGCGGACAGGATGCCCAATGGTATCGCCATCGCTATGGCTACGAGAGTGCTTACTGTCGCCAATATGAGGGTTGTTGGATAACGGGACATTATCTCCTCTATCACTGGACGGCCCGTTACATAGGAGACGCCGAAATCAAGCTTCATCACTATTTTTTTGACATAATTAATAAACTGTGCCAAATAAGGCTCATCAAGACCCAATTCGCTTCGGAGTTGCGCGATGGCGGCTTCGTCGGCGTCGTCCCCCAGCATCATGCGGACGGGGTCGCCGGGGGTGAGGTAAAGCATGGTAAATATGATAAGCATAACCCCCAACAATACCGGAATCATATACAGCACTCTTTTGAAAATATATCTGCCCAAACTCTTCACTCCTTATTCCGTCTTTCGGTCGTAAAGCAAATTTAATCCGGGGTAAAAGCAGAGGGCGATTTCCCTTATGAGTATCAATATTCATCCCGCCAGATAGTCACGCGGGGCTGTGTGAGAGCGAGAAAAAATTTTCAGCATACGTTATTTTGCAAATCATTACACCGAATTATCGTTCGATATAGAAAGATAACACCGTGAATATTGAGGTTATTGCAAAATATGCTTTGAAAATCTTCACGTCAAATCGTTATTACACAGCCCCCTTATCGCTTATGTCACATAGACAGCTCTTCCAGTCGTTGAATTTGTGATGGAATGAACTGGAAACCCTTTATGTTGGATCTCAGTGCGTAGGTTGAATATGGGAATGCCAGGGGAATGGCATAATATTTCTCGTCCAGAATGTAACTCTGAATTTTCTCATAGATCTGAACTCGCTTCGTCGTGTCATATTCTTCGCGGCCCTGCCTGAGCATATCGTTGAGGTTCTCGTCGCTGGGCTGTAGAACTCCCGTGTAGCCTATGCTCCACGCGGCAAGCGCATGGTCGGGGTCTCCTGAAGAGGCCGTGAAATTACTGCGCCCAAACGGATTCTTACCATTGGCGTTTAATTCCTTGAGGGTCGCCTGATCAAGGGAGCTGATTTTTACGTTGATTCCAGCCTCTTTCCACATCGCTTGGGCAATTTCCAGCATATTGAGCGTTTCGGAGTTATTGGGAACCATGATCTCACAATCAAACCCGTTGGGGTGACCGGCCTCCGCCAGAAGTTTCTTGGCGTAGGCTACATCGCGTTTCCTGGGGCCAATCACAGTATGTCCAAAAATTGTGGAGCTGAAGACGGAGTCGGCGGGTTTTGCCAGATCTCCAAAAACGGCTTTGACCAAAGCTGGCACGTCAAGAGCGTAGGTGAGGGCCATGCGCACTTTGACGTCCGCGTACATCTCGGCCTTCATGTTAAAGTACAAACTCTCGTGAGTGAAGCCAGGGCCGACAAAAACGTTGATATCCGGCGCGTCATTCAAACGCTCGTAATCCTCTGAACCAACTACATAGATAAAATCCAGCTCGCCAGCTTCAAGCTCAATGGCCATTATGCCGCTATCCGTGATGAAACGGAATTCGGCGCGCTGGATAGGGGGCTGCTTTCCCCAGTACTTCTCGTTGGCTTCCATCACTATGCGGTCTCCGACGTTCCAGCTAATGAATTTATATGGGCCGGTACCAACAGGATTGCGCCCGAATTTATCCCCATACTCCTCCACAGCCTTCTGATTGACGATATAACAACGCTGGTTGCCCAAGTAGGCCAAGGCGGCCGCAAATTTGCTCTTTAACTTGATCTCCACGGTGTAATCATCTATTATTTTAGAATTCTCAGCGTCGAATGGGGTCAACAATGATTTGGAGGCTGGGGAAGTAGTCGCTCTCTTCAGAGTGTAAATAACGTCCTCGGCGGTAAAATGCTCTCCATTGTGAAAATAAACATCCTGGCGCAGCGTGAACCTCATTGTGTAGTCGTCGACCTGCTGCCAGGATGTGGCCAGTCTTGGCTCGATCTCGCCGGTGACGGTATTTTGCGAAATCAGGGTGTCATAGATATTGACGGCGACTTCGGCCTGAGTGATAAGAGTTCCCCCCTGAGGGTCAAGGGTGGCAGGCTCTCCGATGATGCCGACTTTAATGAGTGTTTTTCCATCTGCGGCCGCTTCGAGCATATCCTCGCCACAAGCGGTGAACAATAGCGCTAAAGCCAGAAATAACGCAACTAACCTCATGCTTTTCATTAGTTTCTTCCTCCTTAACCTTAATCTGATACTGGAGTAGACTTTACACAGATAACGATGTGTACGCTCTGAGCCTGATCCATCAATCCCCCCAGTTTTCCTCGCCGAGGTGTTTAATGATGTCAGCGGCTTCTCCGGGCGATGGCATGTCGACGCTGTTTTCGGCATAGTGGGCATGAAGCACCCGCAGGCTTCGGTCGATGATGAAAATGGCGGGAAGCTGCTCGGAGCGCCCCTCGCTTTCACCCCGTTCCAAGCCAAGCCGTCCAAGTTCCTTCTTTTTATACTCCAAAAGAGCTATACCCTCCGGGCTTTTGGGAAGGCGTTCCTCTTTTGTGCCGGTCGCTTGAACGTCCAGCGCGTCATATATCACACAGTCTGGGTCACAGACGATATCGAAGGGGATGGGAGCGCTTTGTGTCTCCCTCAGCACCGTTTTCTCCGGGCTTTGCATGATCACAAGAACCTGTGCCCCGAGAGCCTGGAATTGCCCGTAATCGCGCGACAGAATGTGCATGTCGTATTTACAGATGCCGCAACCCATGAAGCGCATAAACCACAAGATTGTAACACTAGCCCGCTCCGCGATATCGCCTATGGGGCTTCTTCCTCGCCCCGCTATAAGCAGGTTGAAATCAGGCATTAAATCATCTTTGCTCAGTCTGGCCAACTTAACTTACCCCCCTGAAATTCGGCAACATCGACACCCCTTGCCAATATAGCTTTATCCGCCCCGTATATCATACCAATTTCTTAGGGCCTTGTCCGATTTACCTTAATTTATGATCGATCCGCCGACTTTTTCTGACTCGCTGAAGCAACGGCCATACAAAGAATATGGCAGATGCGATCACCAGCACGAGGCTCACCGGGCGCTGTATGAACACTATCGCCGAGCCCTCTGAGTACACCATGCTTGATATCCAATTGGTCTCCATCATGCTGCCCAGGATGGCGGAGAGTATCAATGGGGCTTGCGGCAGACCAAATTTCCAGAAAAGGTACGCCACAGCGCCAAACACTACCGCCACCCCCATATGAAAAGGATTGTTCATGTAGGCGTAAGAACCGGTCATACACAATGTCAGAACCGCTGCCGCGAGTATCTGGGGGTTGAGCTTCAGAACCTTTGACGCAAGGTACTTGCAGAATAACAGGCTCATGGGGAGCATCGCCAGGTTCGCGAATATGAATCCAAATATTATCAAATAGGCCATGTCGGGGTAATCTTTGAAGAAAGCGGGGCCCGCACGAAGTCCATGTATCGTCAGGGCGCCCAGAAAGAGCGCCGATGTGCCATTACCTGGGATGCCAAGCGACAACAACGGAACCATGGAGCTCGCAACCACCGCGTTGTTGGCCGCTTCCGGAGCCGCCAGACCCTCTGGAACACCGGTACCGAATGGTAGTTTGGGATTCGCCTTCTTGGTCTGGTCATATGCCAGAAAGATTGCCATTGTCATGCCCGCTCCTGGTATAATGCCCAGTATGTTGCCTATCATGCTCGATCTCAACCACGTCGGCAGAAGGCGCTTGCACATAGCCAGGTCGGGAATGGCGATTTTATCGTCCTCCCGCTCAATCACCTTTCCATTTGTGGCGGAAGCGGCCTCCCTATCCTTGCCCATAGCGTCGAATATTCTCAATATCGAGAAAACCCCAAAGAGGCCGATCATCCTTGGAATCAGGGGAATACCGTCCATCAAGCTCGCGCTTCCAAAAATGTACCGGTCTATACCGGTGGTCGGACTCATGCCTATACAGGACAGCCACAATCCCAACGTCATAGAAAGGAAGTTTTTGGCGATATCGCGGCCAGCCATGCCGATGACAGTGCTCATCCCGAGCACCGCCAGCATAAAATACTCCGGGGGGCCGAATTTCAGCGCCAAGCGAGCCAAAAGAGGGGCGAAGATTAAAAGCACCACCGCACTGCTGATACCCCCGAAGAAGGAACTCGTCACGCAAAGGCTCAATCCACGTTTTGGGTAGCCCTTAAGTGACATGGGATATCCATCCAGGGTAGTCACCATGGCTGACGCTGTTCCCGGTATTTCGAGGAGCACGGCAGGTATCGCGCCGCCACAGGCGGACGCCGTATAAATACCCACAAGCGTAACCATTGCTACGTATGGATCCATCCCAAACGTTACAGGAATCAGAACCGCAATGGTTATGCTGTCGTTCAAGCCGGGCAGAGCTCCTACAGTGAGGCCTAAAAGAGTGCCCCCCAGTAGAGATAGAATCACAATGGGGTTCGCAAATTGCTCAAGACCCATTAGTATGTTTTCCATTGTCAATTCATCTCCCTAATTAATCTTAATCTAAAAATCCAGGAGAATTGTAGGAAGGGGAACGCCCAGCAATATCTTGAATACAAAAAAAGCCCCAAGCGAAAACGCCACCGCGATGGGAACCGCTAGTCCATATTTTCGATACCCGAGCGAGTGCATGATGTAAAATGCTATGAGGGCTGTGTCCAATAGATAGCCTATCTTGTTAAGCATGAAAACGTATAGGGACATGGCAACCAGCGCCTCAATCACTTTTCGCAGATTGCAACCCCTGAATTTGTCCTTGTGATCCTCAAGTCTCACGTCAAAATATAGTTGGAAGAGCGCGACTATAAACGTCAATACCCCAACCATGCGGGGAAACGTACCTTCCAGCTTTCCCATATTTCTGCTGGTAAATAGTATCCATAGGCCGAACAGCGCGAAAAATACCGGCATGGTTAGGTTTATGAGTTTACTTCTTTTCATTAAGTTCACGCTCCTCCATAACTTTGCTTGAGTCAGTATAGAGGGTTACTGCTGAAGCATTGGTTTAAGTGAAATTATTGCCTTGACCGTGAAGTCTACGTACTCTTGATATTCCTTGGGAGTTTGGGCGCCAGGCACCATTCCCGCTTTCCGCATGGCGGACAGATACTCGTCCGAGGCCGCGATCTTCGCGAACTGATCGACCAGGTAATTATAGATGTCATCTGGAACATCCTTGTGACAGGATATGCCCCTGTTGGCTCCATCTATCCAGCCACTGTAGCCTTGTTCCGTAAACGTCTCGATGTCCGGCAGAGTCTCGTCGCGCACTGACGCCATGACCCCAAGCCCCTTCGACTTTCCGTCGAGGATGATACTGCTGACCTCCGATACCGTCATGAACGACGCGTCACAATGATTGCCCATTAACTGAGCGAGCTGCATAGCCGCGCTGTCGTTGTGGATGTACTCGAATTTCAGCCCCATCTGATTGGCCAGGTTCATAGCCCTTATGTGATGTCCAGAGGAGTGTCCCGGAGTGGCGACCTTCATGGTTTGGGTCTTGGCAGCCTCTATGAACTCTTTCAGGTTATTGTAGGGGGATTCCATCGGCACCGCGATTATTTCCGAATCGGGGTTGCAGCCTATTATCGGTTTAAAATCCTCATACGAATAAGTTACGTTCTTGAGAAGGGAGTTGTTTATGCATGAGCTGGTGTACAACATTACGGTATACCCATCGGGCTTGGCTGTTTTAGCCACAAAAGTCTGGCCTATAACAGCTCCGCCGCCGCCCATGTTCTCGACCGTGAGTGAGTGTCCGTCAAAATATTCCTTGCCTGCCGCAGAGGACAAAATACGAGCCATCGTATCGGTGCCGCCGCCAGCCGCGAAAGGCACGATTATCTTTATATTCTTAGTTGGAAACCCCGATGGTTTGTCAGCTGCGAATAAAGCTCCAGCGCCAAGGACAAACATGGACACGCATAGTAATATTACAGCGATTTTTTTCATGCTATCACACTCCATTTCAAATATTTTACTTCAAAATTTTCCATTTTGCTCCCTCGCCAGATGTATTCACAATGTCTTGCCCCGTTTTTTAAATAGTCGATCACCCTTTCTATTTATATTGCGCCAGTATCCTATCCAGGGCATCCACTAAAGTCACTCTTGGACAGGCTATGTTGATTCGGACGAATTTCGTCCCATTCCTGCCAAATTGCTCACCCCGACTGATTGCGACCAGGCAACGATTTATGAAAAAGTCCGAGAGCTCGCTCCCACTGATGCCCAGATCAGCGCAATCAAGCCACGCGAGATAGGTCGACTCCGGCTGTACCAGTTTTATGCGCGGCATGTTTGTCTTTAAAAAATCGTCCAGATACCTTACGTTGTCCTCGATATACGGAATGAGCTGCTCCAGATAGTCATCGCACTTCGTGTATGCCGCGACATAGGCAGGTACGGCAAACACGTTCTGCTGAATGCTTTTGTTCTTTTTGAACTGAGCCTCCAGCCCGACGAATATTTTCGAGTCTGGTACGACGATGCCCGATCCTCTAAGCCCCGCCATGTTGAATGTCTTAGACGGCGCGAAACATGTAACGGTGTTCATGGCATAGCGCTCGTCAATGGCGCCTGTTGGTGTATGTTTGTTGCCGTTTAGCACCAGATCAGAGTGTATCTCGTCGCTTATCATTATGACGCCGTGTGCGATACAAATCTTGGACACGCGGGAGAGTTCATCGTGACGCCAGACTCTTCCCACTGGATTATGAGGGCTGCAGAGTATCATAAGCTTCGCCCTGGGGTTTGACGCGCGCCTTTCCAAATCATCGAAGTCTATACTGTACCTACCGCCCTCGTACACCAGATCATTGCTGCTTATGACTCTCTCGTTGTCCATTATTGGAACTCTGAACTGGTGATACACAGGTTCCTGGATTATGACCTCGTCACCGACATCTGTGAATGCCTGTATCATGGTATTTATGACGGGAACTATCCCGGTGGTAAAAAGGATCCACTCACGTTTTATATCCCAACCGTGGCGCCTTTTGACCCAGCTGATAGTGGCATCATAAAACTCAGACGCAACATAAGGATATCCATAGATAACGTGCTCAGCTCTTTGCTTTACCGCGTCGACGACCGGTTGAGGGCATCGAAAATCCGTATCGGCAACCCACATCGGCAACGCTTCTGTGTTGCCGATACGCGATCCCACATTATCCCATTTTGAGCTTTGAGTATTTTTTCTGCTTATAACCTCATCAAAATCATATTTCATGCGCACGCCTCACATCAGTAATTATGCGTAGTCAGATTCCTATAAAATATCATGAAATTCATATATCATTATATATTATTTTTATAATACTATGCCCATTCTGTCTAATAGTTCTTCGCTATGAATTGTATAGGCAATTCCTATAACCATAGCTCTCCGGCGCGCTCTTCCTTTTGCGCGTTCGATCCATTATAATCCCGTTGAATGCAACTTCGAAGCGTTTTGTAAGGTGAGGCGATATTGATGAAGGCCGCTGTTTTGACCGGCAGAAGAAACATTGTCGTCATGGAGGTCGACGATCCTTCGTGCGCGAGAGACGAGATAATAATCAGGACTGAGCGCTGCGGGATATGCCGCACTGACAGAAAGGCATATCATTCCGGTCAGCGCGATTTGAACATGCCGCGAGTTCTCGGGCATGAAATAGCCGGCTGCGTGCGCGAGGCGGGGAAGGACTTCGCGTCGTTCGCCCCCGGGGATCGCGTTGTGATACATCCCGGGCTCATCTGCGGAACATGCGGGTACTGCGGGGATGGGCGCGACAATTTATGCGACGGGATGCGGATCATCGGTTTTAACGAGGACGGTGGGTTTCAGGAGTATATAAAGCTGAACAAGAGGGACGAGGCCAATATTCTGAGGATTCCCGCGTCGCTGGCGTCGGACATGGCCGCGCTCTCCGAGCCCATGGCCTGCGCGGTTCACCAGAAGAAGATGATCGGCTTGTCCTCGGGCAGGGTTTTAATCGTCGGAAGCGGCGCGCTCGGGATATTGTCCGCCAAACTGTGGGGCGCTTCGGGCGCTGTTGAGACGGTCATAGTCGACATAAACCCGAAAAAAATAAAAATAGCGTCCGAGATTGGTCTGGACGCCTGCGCAGGGGAAGATTTCGCGGAAAAATTTCCAAAAACGTATTTCGACGCCGCGCTGGTCTGCTGCCCCACGAACGACGGATTGAAAACGGGTATCGGTTATCTGAAAAAGGGCGGAGCTCTGGGGTTTTTCAGCGGGCTGACCGATACATCGATGGAGACGAGCCTGCTGAACGAGGTACACTACAGGGAGCTTCGGGTGTATGGTTCGTACGGCTGCAGCCTGTCCGACACGAAGGACGCGCTGAACCTGCTGCCAGGCGTCGACCTGCCGGGCCGGCTCATAACTGAAATTGACCTCGAAGGAGTGGCCGGGCGCCTCGAGAACATCGAAACGGATGATATATTCACGCAAATAAAATATATTTGAGGAGGTTGCGAATGAAAGAGTTTGGGAAGGCAGTGACGAGGCTCATCAAACACGAGGATCTGTCGTATGGGGAAACGTATCATTTCTTCGAACAGATAATGGACGATAAACCCTCTCAGATGCACCAGGGCGCTTTTATAGCGGCGCTGTCCGCGAAGGGGGCAAGCCCGGATGAGACGCTCGCCATCTGGAAGTGCATAATGGACCGCGACACGAACAGGGTGTCCCTCGACACGGAAAAACCGGTCGTGGATAACTGCGGCACGGGGATGGACAGCATCAAGACCTTTAACATAAGCACGGCTTCCGCCATCGTCGCGTCGAGCCTCGGGGCTGTGGTGGCAAGGCATGGGTCGAGGGGGCTGACGTCCGCCTGCGGCACCGTCGACCTGCTGGAAAGGCTTGGGGTGGGAGTGGAAGTTCCGGTGGAGATCGTGAAGGAGAGCATCGAAAAGGCGGGCATAGGAATTTTTAATGGAATGAGCGGGCAGGTTCACCCACAGGCGCTGGGCAGGATACTAAGCCAGATATCCTTCGGGAGCGTGCTCAATATCGCGGCCTCGCTCTCGAACCCGGCGAACCCGCTCTATGCCGTGCGCGGGGTGTACGACAAAAACATGGTGTCGCCCATCGCGAACCTCATGAACGCGAACGGGTTCAAACGTGCCGTTGTGGTCTGCGGCCTGAAGGAAAACGGCGAAAACGGGATCGACGAGGCCTGCACAATGGGAGACACCTTATACGCTGAGATAAAGGACGGGGAGGTTCTGACGGGCAGTTTTTCGCCGTCGGATTTTGGCCTTGCGAAAACAGGAAGCGACGACATAAGGGGGCTCGGAAACGCCGAAGCTGAGGAAAACAGATTTTTGTCGATACTTCTCGGCAGGGGCAAGCGGGCGGAGACGGAGATAGTGGCGCTGAATTCGGCGCTGGTGCTTTACGTGTCCGGCATAACCCGGACGATTGGGCAAGGCGTAGCTGAATGTCTCGAAGCCATCAAATCAGGCGGGGCGATCGAGAAACTGAGGGAGTGGGTGCGGCGCCAGAATACGGACGGAGCTGAAAAGAGCGCGTCGCTCGACCGCAAGATAAGCGCGGCGCGCGCCTCCTGACATCTCGCGTAACCTGAAACCACAGGTTCAAAATCGTGGGCGCTGCCCACACCTGCCGGGGGAACAATCCCCCGAACCCCCGTTATAATTTTCTTTCACCCTTTGGGTGAAAGAAAAAATATTAATGGGGTTCCAGGGGATAAGTCCCCTGGCGGGGTTTGGGGCAGAGCCCCAACTGTTTGCCTACGGTTTCAGGCGTAACGGGCTGAGTTGACAAAACGCTCTCTTCTGATCGCTTCGACTGCCCGACGCCGATTGCAATTGGCTTCGACCCAATATTTAGTATAATTTGCAGTGTCACTATAAAAATACTGGAAATGGGGACGTCGTGAATTACGCAAGAACTCTGGGCAAGGTAATCGAACGCGCGAACGAGAGTTTCAAGGTCATCATGCTGACCGGAATGGGACAAGTTGGAAAAACAACTTTGCTCAGGGATTTGGCGGTTAATGACCGTGTTTATCTGACCATGGATGATCCCCGAACGTTGCAAATCGCCCGTGATGATCCATATCCGCTGTTTGAGTCGCACAAGCTCCCTATTCTGATAGGCGAGGTTCAGTATGCGCCGGAGCTGTTTCCTCATAGTATTATTATCGGGATACAAACCAAGTTGAAATCGACCTGATAATAGTTCGCGACGGATACCTCCACCCTGTGGAAATAAAAAAAACCGCAACTCCACACAGCCGTATGATAAAAAATTTCGAGATTCTTCAAAAACTCGGCAAACTTATCGGCCAAGGATCGCTCATCTGCATGACGGATAAACCATATCAGATATCGAAGAACGCGAACGCCATATCCGTCTGGGATATATGACCCGCGTTTAAGCCCTTTGGAAGACTCGTTGCCGATATTTTGTTTCGTTATTGTAATAATGCGTGCATTAAAATTAGTATAAAACCCTCGACTGTGATATTATTTTTTCAAGAGCCGATGATCGTGTTTTGCCGCGATTGGTGTGTTGGATTTTTGAGAGGGGTTGTTTTTTTGATGAGGCGTAAGTATGGGTTTTATGTTTTGATGATTTGGCTGTTGTCGTCCTTCTGCGTCCACGCGCCTGTGGCGGAGGCTGTGATGGCGGAGCCAAGTATTCGGACTCATGTACAGGCCGACGGCACGACCGTTTATTATCAGGCGCACGGCGACGAGTTTTTTGATTATCTGTCTGATTCGGACGGTAACCTTGTCGTCTTCGGTGATGATGGTGATCTGTATATAGGACGCTGGGTTTTGGAAAACGATTTTTTGAATAGCCAGTCAGGTTCGGCAGATGACGACGGCGGTTATGTTGGCCGTTTCGTCGTTCCCACAGACCAGAAAGCGCCCGGAGTTTCAATATGGCCTTATTCCACAAACTCGCCGGTCTCAGAAAGCTCAATGCAGCCTCTGAAAGACCCTGTACCGGAGTATATCCTGGACGACGCGGCGCGAAGAATGGAGGAACGGGACGAATCATGGCGCCTCCAGTTTGAAACCCCCGTCATCAGGAGTTTGGAAGGCTTCGATGAGAGCGCTCCCGCCAGTTCGGTGGAACGCAAACTCCTCATTATATACGTCGATTTCTCAAATGATACTGGTATAACAGAATTGAGCGGTAAGAAGCTTACTGCGGACAGGTTGTACGATCAGGTTTTCAACGATACGAACTTCGGTTCAATCTCCCATTATTATAAAACTGTAACGGGTGGGGGCGTGAAATATTCTCCAGCCGAGGAGACGGACGGGGCTTATGACGACGGGATTATTCACGTGACACTCAGCGGTTCTCACGCTAATTGGAGAAACAACTATAACCCTTTCAGATTGAGCGTTGTTATTCCGGCATTGAGCGCGGCCGATCCTTTTATCAACTATAAGGCGTTTGACACAAACAATAACAATATTATAACCTCTGATGAACTATCCATAATATTTATCGTCCATGGGTATGAAAGTTCAGCCATTTCCTCGACCACCACGCCTTCGTTGTGGGGGCACGCTGCCAGCGGTTTTGACCTTGGTACGCTCGATGGCGCTAATTTAAGGGCATACTGCGCGTTCGGCGCTTTTCACACTCAAGAAACGAACCCAAGGCCGTTCACGCCGGGAATAGTTGTCCACGAATTGGGGCATCACTCTTTTGGGTTTCTGGATCTTTATAGCGTCGCCGCATCAAATACCAGCGCGACCAGCGGCGTATCCGGCTCATGGTCGGTCATGGGTCAGGGCAGCTGGGCCACAGCGGATAACATCCCAGGTTCGACTCCGACATGCCTTGACGCGTACCATCTGTCCACAATATTGTATCCGACTGCGGCGGTCAGCGACTCAAATAATGATATCCAGCAATTTTCCCTTACCGGTTCATCTCAGTTCATAAAGCTGGAGACATCTGTGCCAGAGCAATATTTTCTCCTTCAGCCTCGCGGCGACATCGGATACGACAGAGGTATGCACGGATACCTTTCCTCCTGGGGCAGTCCTGGCGGAGGATTGATGATATATCATATAGACGAACGCAATCCGCGCAATAGCCTGGGACTAAACTGGACCAAACACCCTCTGTTCGATATAGAGGAAGCTCATGGTGGAACAGATGACCTCATGCAAGATAACATAACAAATGGGCTTATCGTGTCTGTGGCCCCAAACGATCTTTTCTTCGGTTCGAACGTGACATTCGATGATACTACTGATCCAAACAGCAAGCTGTACGACGCCCAGACGAGTTTAACTCAAAATTTGTCATCCGGCAAAGCAGTCACAGATATATCTCCCACCGTGACAAGTAAAGATACTCCTATAGGGAGGGTAAAAGTCGATCTCAAAGTGGGAACTGTCGCAAATACGACGCAGGCAACCGGAATTACGCTAAATAGAATAACCACTAATCTGAACCTATTGGATACGGAGACCCTCATCGCGACAGTCAGTCCTGATAATGCCTCGGACAAAAGGGTGACTTGGAGTTCCGACAATACCGCAATCGCGACAGTAAACGATGGCCTGGTCACGGCGGTTGGGATAGGAAGCACTGTTATCAGGGCGACTTCCGTAGCCAACGGAAGCGTTACATCACAATGTACGGTATATGTGGCCTCTATTCCTGTTGTGCTTCAAAGCGCCATAGCGGATGGATCGGCAGGCGTGACGGATTCGACAAAGATAAAACTTACTTTCGATAGACCGATAACCGGCCTGACCGCAGATAAGATCAATATCGCCAACGGT
>JAITOL010000116.1 GCA_031289955.1 Synergistaceae bacterium | reverse complement strand
CTCAATGAACGCGGCAAAACCCACTGACGATCAGTTATATAACATGATGTTTGATAAAAATACTTTCGGAACCGTAGCCAATTTTTATGATGCAGTCACGAATAAGGTCGCTCAGGTAGTTCCGGCTGAAACAAATACGGCAAAAAAAGGAATCGTTTTCGTGGAACTTCCGGGGCCTCATGGAGATTGGGGAAACAATTACTCCAATATGGTCAGTGATCTTATAATACCGGCTATCAGGAGGGCTTCAGGTGACGGTTCTATTGATTACTCGAATTTCGATGCGAACCACGATGGGCTGATAAGCTCCGACGAACTCTCAATAGGCGTCATTGTACATGGATACGAAACTGGGATTGGATTAGGTAACGCGAATGGATATCCTGACTACCCAGCGATACAGGCACACGCTTGGGAATTCTCTCCAGAGACGATCAACGGCGTAAATATATCAAAATACTTTACGGCAGGCGCGTTTCATAACAAAAACACCCCTCCTCAACTGCTAACCATAGGTACATTTGTGCACGAACTAGGACATTCCGCTTTCGATTTTATCGACCTATACGATGTCGATAAGGTAGGTGTAGGTGTAGGCAACTGGTCGGTCATGGGTTCGGGATGCTGGGGATTTCGCTTTGGAGAACCACAAGGCACCACACCGACCGGGCTGGACGCTTACCACATCAGCGGAGGCGGAGGTGGTATCGAGTTCAGCGATTCACAGAATATGACAATGGGCAACAACACCATCAGCGGATTGACCGCTTACGCGAAACTACCCACATCTGACCCGAACCAGTATTTTCTCATCCAGCCGCGCGGCAATGTAGGCTACGACCGTGGATTTTGGCGGACATCCTGGTATCCCACCAACGCCGGACTTTTGATTTACCTCGTCGATGACAACCTCACAGGCGGAAATAGTCTGAGTAAGAACTCCCAGTATCGCGAGGCTATCGTCGAGGCAGACTGGAACGCTCCAACCGCTCTATACGATGTATCCGACAAAGGCACGCCCACAGACCTTTTCTCCGCGAACACAAATCAAACTTTCAGCGACTCAACCACTCCATCGAGTAAAATATACAAAGATGCAACTTTCGCGTATCCGACGATTTCCACCAACTTGGATATCAACAATATCGCCGAGAGCATAACCGGCGACGGAATGGAGAATGGGCTAGTGTCCCTCAGCTTTTACTACGGTTCCGGCGCCGCTCCCGTGATAACGGGCCATCCTCAGAATCAGACTTCAAATGCCGGAGATACTGTAACTTTCTCCGTGACAGCGACGGGAAGCGGACCGTTGCGTTATTATTGGATGAGATCAGATGACTACGGACAACGTTGGAGTTCTATTCCTGGAGCAAACAATGCCACTTATTCTTTTACGGCACAACTCTCGAATCAAGCAGTCTATTTCTGTGTGACTGTGGAGAATGAATATGGCCGTGTTTCATCGAATGAGGCACGATTGTTCGTGCTTGATCCGGATGCTGTTCCCAAGATAACTGGCCATCCACAAAGTCTGGAGATATCCGACGGTAATACAGCTCGTTTCAACGTTACGGCGACTGGAACCAATTTGATGTCTTACCAATGGCAGAGATCGGACGATGGCGGATCGACCTGGAGCGATATTCAAAATTGGAGTGCGAACTCTTATTGGTTATACAATGTTCAAATCGCGGACAGTGGCGCAAGGTTCCGTGTAATAGTGAGCAATGAACACGGCAGCGTCACCTCGAACGAGGCGCAATTGACTGTTTCAGGTGCGCCTCCTAGTATAAGAGTTCAGCCAATCAATCAGCTTGTAGAGATCGGAAACAGCGCTAGTTTTAGCGTAAATGCGAGGAGCACCGCTCCTTTGAGTTACAAATGGCAGATTTCAGAGGATTCTCTGGCGTGGAGCGATATACCCGACGCGGATATGGATACTTACTCATTGATAGCAAAAGAGACAGACAGGGGAGTTGTAAAATATTTCCGTGCAGTAGTAACTAATGACTACGGAAGCGTCACATCAAATTACGCGTGGTTCGCCGTGATTTTGGGTAGTGGAGGAGGAGGTGGTGGTGGAGGTGACAGCGGCACTCCGCCTGAGGTATATTTTCATCCGACAAATGTGGCTGTAAAAGAAGGCCACATTGCATACTTCGATGTTCGTGCGGAAGGTACTAAGGAATTGCGCTATCAATGGCAAAAATCTAATGACGACGGCAATCACTGGTTAGATCTTGCTCCTGAGAGGTGGCTGGGTACACCGCAGTACACCTTAAATTCAGACCATTGTCCTATTCAAGTTCTTAAAGAAGATCATAACGCCCTAGTCCGAGTAGTTGTCAGCAATAAATACGGCTCAGATATATCAAAACCCGCCATGGTGACAATTTTACCTAATATTGATCCGCCCTACATAATGGCTATGATAAGATATGAAAGAAAAGCCATAGACATGAGGGCTAACTATAAAGTGTGGGCGGCAGGAGCCGCACCATTGAATTATCAGTGGCAGATATCAGATATAATTGGAAATAAAGAGTGGAGAGATATACCTGACGCGACATCGAATTTTTACTCCTTCATCGTGAAAGAGTCGGACAAAGCTCATGTTTTCCGCGTTCTCGTAAGTAACGAATATGGCACTACTACATCGCCTATAGCAACAATAACAGTATCATCGAAAGTGAACGATTATTGGACTATGGGAACAAGATCTGGCGGATGTAATACCGGTGCAGGATGGACAATTGCGCTTATGACGGCCGTCTGTGCGATAATTAAATGTCGTCGACGTAGATGTCGTTAAACCCACTGTGGGCAATGCCCATTTTGGCGTGTACGATGTTTCAGAACATCATTGGCGCAAGAAATTACCCGACCGTCGGAGGCGCTTCGGCATTCCTGCCAAAGACAACAGGGAAGAAGCGATTCAGGAAATTTTCAGGCGTAATTGGCGGAACAGCGGAACTTAGGAAGCCTTTTATATCGCGCGTCAGTATATAATCCGCGTTGACCCGTTTGGCGCATACCGATGCCAGAGCATCTTCAAAGTCCGTAATATCCAGCTCCATAGCGTGGAGCAAATCATTTTTGCCGACATCGGTGACATTGGTATCAATCAGAACTTTCATCATACTTCGTCAATCTTTCCGCACGGATGTTCTCAAGTGTCACATCAGCGGTTTTCAGGATACCGCGCATGGAATGGAGAGCGGATAACTTGCTGTCTCTTGTGCTCGTGAGTTTAGCGACACTTTTCCCGTTGTTCGTTATGACGATTTCCTCCTCATCCGACAGAGAGATATATTTCCCAATATTGGTCTTAAATTCCGTTGTTGTGACAATCATATCGCACACTCCTCTCGGTAAAATATAGATCAATGTTGTTATACATAAAACGAGCGAATTTATCAATAGAATTTTGAGTAATCGGGTAGGAAGCCTTCCCTTAATTGAGAGGCCATCCTCCCACATCGCCTGGTTCGCGCTCATGCCTGGCACACCAAAAACAGAGGCTGTGTGGAAACGAAGTTTCCACACAGCCTCTGTTCATTTTGACATATTCCTGAACCCTGCTACATGTAACCCTTTTCGTACGTTTTCGGCACAAGCGCGTTGTGCACGTAGCGGATCATCGTCGTGAAGTCGAACACAGGAAGACCGGTCGCCATGCGGACGGCGTGGGCGTAGGGCGGCAGATCGCTGCACTCGAGGATTATAGCGCCCAAAGTCGGGTTTTCCCTCATCATTCGCGCGGTCACGCCCAGTATTTCTTCCCGCACCTTATCCGAATCGAGTGTGCCTTTTTCTTCGAGAACCGACGAACGGAACTCGTATTGATCCTCCATGCCGTAGACGGCTATCGGAATGTCGGGCGTTATCCCGACGTTTCTGAAGTGATCGTCCGTGAGCACGCTCGCGTTCGCCGAAATTATCCCTATCTTCTGATCCGGCTTCAGCGTCGCTCGAATGAACGGCGCTTGAAGCAGGCTCGACAGAAAGACCGGCACGTTGACCGCAGCCGCCACCTGAGGCTGGAAGAGCGCCATGAAGCCGCACGCGCCCGTTATCGCCCCTACCCCCTCGGCCTCCAGTTCACGCGCGCCCTGGATGAACGGTTCGAGCAGGCTTGGGTCGCGTTCATTCAGCAGGCGCTCTATCGACGAGCCTTTGACCTCCTTGTACCTCACAGGGAAATCGTATGTCGTGGCGTTGCCGACGTTGCCCGGTATGCAGGGATACGCCGCGTCGAGAATGAGAATACCTATCGTTTCGCCGTCCCACGAACGCGTTTTGCTTTTTATCCTGTAGACGGTCATAGCGCCTCTCCCTTATATGAACGCCGGCTCCGGGAAGAGGTCGCCCTCCGCGAAACGGCTAAGGCGGAAATTGTGAATGTCGACGAACGTCTTCTCGCCGAAGAACATCTCTTTGGCGAGACGGCCTCCGCTCGGCCCGAACTGGAGCCCGTGTCCGCTCCATCCGCAGTTTGTCCACAGGCCTTCGACCGGGGTCCAGTCGATTATCGCCTGGTGATCCGGGGTCACGTCATATGGGCCAGACCACTGATGGACGATGCGGACGCCCTTCAAGAACGGGATGCGCTGCAACACGCTCTTTGTGACGCCCTCCAGGAATTTGGCGCTGTTGCCGGATTCCATCGTCTTGGGCTCGTCCTGATCGTCGCGCCCGAAGAAAAAGCTGCCGTTTGGAACCTGCTTGAAGTACGCCCCGTCGTCGAGGCATAGCGTCATCGGACAGTTGAACGGCTCTATAGGCTCTGTGACGAGCAGGTTGTGTCTCTCCGCCGTGACGGGCAGGTCAAGACCGATTGTGGCCGCTAAAGGCGTCGACCAGGGGCCCGCCGTCAGAAGCACGCGCGGCGCGCTCCATTCCTCGCCCTTCGCCACCACTCCGGTTATTTTGTTCCCCGACGCGAGCAGTTTGTCGACGGGGGAGTAGGTGAGGACTTTCGCCCCCAATTTCTCCGCTGCCCTGCCATAAGCCATCGTGAGGGCGTGAGGGTTGATGTGGCCGTCCTTGCCGCAGAAAGCCGCACCGATCATTCCATCGACGTTGAGATACGACCAGCGCCGTTTCATCTCCTGCGGAGAGAGCGTCTCGGACGGTATGTCGAGGCTCTGCTGGAGCTTTACGTTCTTTTCGAGCTGGGTCATGCTTTCTTGCGAGTATGCGACCCATAGATAACCCCACTGGGCGAACTCGAGCTTATGTTCGCCGCCGAGTTCCTCTTCGAGCGTCGGGAAGCACTCGAGGTTGTATTTCGCGAGACGGCAGTTGACCTCTGTTCCGAAGTGCTGGCGCAGCCCAGCCGCGCTTCTGCCGGAGCCCCCGCTCGACAGGTACTCCTTTTCGAAGAGCACCACGTCCTTTACGCCGGCCTTCTTGAGATAGTAGGCCGCGGCGGCCCCATGCACTCCGCCTCCAACAATTATCGCGTCAGCGGTTCTTTTGTCGCTCATTTGGACGCAACCTCCTCACCATAAGCGCATAACCCGGCCTTTATCGGTTTCACAGGCGGGCGTATCGTCCCCGGATCCAGCGCGCTGATCGGCTCGCCTGTGGCGCGGGAGAGCTCGCGCAGGATTATATCGCGGCAGCCGCGCCCCTGACACGGCCCCATACCAACCCGGAGTATGCGCTTCAGCTCGTCAAAGTGTTTATAACCCTTGTCTATCCACGAGCGGATCTCTTCGAGCGTTATCTCCTCGCAACGGCATACGACGACGTCGTTTTCCTTCATAAAACTCACACCACCCTTATCGCCCGGACGTCATTGACCTTGTCCGCCGGGATGCTTACGTGAACAACTCTGGTTCTGTCCTTGTGAGGCTCCGTCACATTTTCGACGCGACCGTCGCAAACCGTCTCGCCAGTCCGCCCGAGGCATTTCACCGAGTCGCCCTTCGCCGGAACCGGCAGCATCTCGTATGGCAGCTTCATCAACGCTGAACCCTCGCCGAAGGTGAGATCCGCGACGAAGCACGCCAGACCCGGGCATTTCGCCACGCACAGGGCGCAGCCCGTGCATTTTTCGTAATCTATAGCGGGCAGATCGTTGATATCATTGAAATCGAGTATCGCGCCCGCCGGGCACGACGTGTTGCAAGGATTGCACGGTATTCTCTGGGGACACTCGACTATGACGAGCCCTCCCTTGTGGCGCTTCCACAGATCCGCCGGCGGCTTCACCGCCCCGGGGCGCTCCTCGGTCAAAACTCCGCTCTCAAATGTCTTAAGGGCTTCCATCGTCATTTCGCCTCCCATCCGTCAACCGCGACTTCAGAAATGCCGGCGCGTATCTTTTCGCCGACCTCTCCCGCCCTCAGATGCTCGAGGCGCGTCCAGAACGCTTCGTATTTGCCGCTGTCGACCTTGCGGCCGAGCGATTCGGCTGCCGCAAGACCGGCGATGCGGCCTTCGATCATGGCGGCGCTCGCTTCTTCTATGCCGCTCGCGTCTCCGGCCATCCAGACGTCCGCGTTCGACGTCCTCATGTATTTGTCCCGGTAGGGGACGTGTCCGCAGAGGAACGGCACGTATCTCATCCTGCATCCGGTCTGCCACAGCAGTTCGCTCGTAGGCGTGAGCCCGACGGCGAGGCAGATGGTGTCACATTCGAGGCGTTCGCCGTCGCCTACCTGGTTGAATTTGTCGTCGAGCTTGATTATTTCAGCGCCCGTGACGACGGATTCTCCGAACGCCCGCTTTATCGAGTGGCGAAGCAGAATAGGGACGCCGAGACGGCGGATCTTGGCCGCGTGAACCCAGTAACCGCCAACCTTGGGCATGGCTTCAACTATGGCCGCCACTTCGACGCCGGCCTGGAGAAGCTGATAGCTGACTATGAGGCCTATGTTGCCCGCGCCGATCATCACAACCTTACGGCCGGGGACGACTCCGTATACGTTCATGAGCGTCTGAATAGCGCCCGCGCCGTACACGCCCGGTATGTCGTTGTTGGGGAATGGGAGGAGACGCTCCTGCGCGCCGCTCGCCACGACTATTTTTTTCGGGTAAACGCGCAGATATTCTTCCTCGCCGGTCATCACGGTCGCCACCTTCTCGTCGGGATAGTACCCGCAGACCGTGGTGTTGAGCATCGTCGTGACCTTGCCGCCGCAAGACGCTATTTCGTTCTTCAGGATACGCGCTATCTCAAATCCGCGCGTTCCCGCGTATTCGTCCTTGCTTCCGAAAAATTTATGAGACTGTTTCACGAGCTGTCCGCCGAGGTGCAGGTCTCCCTCCGCGATAAGTACGCTAGCTCCGGCGCTTGCCGCTTCCGCCGCCGCTGAAAGCCC
>JAITOL010000114.1 GCA_031289955.1 Synergistaceae bacterium | reverse complement strand
CTTCCAGATGCTGAGCCGTATCGTGCCGATGACTTACTATCTGAGGATCGCCCGCCACATAATATTGAAGGGAAGCCCCTTAGCCTACGTCTGGCTCGACGCCGCCGCCCTCTGCCTCTTCGTCGTCGTCCTCTTCACCGCGAGCCTCGCGCTGTTCCGCAGAAGGTACGCGCCGTAGCGCTCGTGACGTTCCCTGCGACGGATTAGAGGATTTTTCGTGATCTTCAGCCCGTCACTTCTCCCATAATCTGCCAGATCCAATAGGCAACGAAGAGAAGGACGGCAGCCAAGATAACGTCGATGATACGGCGGTAAACTAAATCAATGCTATTTTCGGCGCCCATTAAGCTGCCGTCGAATATTTTATATACGACCCAAAGGATCATCAAAAATAAGAGCTTGCCGCACACGTGAAAGGCGATATATTCGACACGGCCATCAAATTTTGCCAGGACATTATTTATAAGTTCATTGTATGTAGTGCCTTGAGAGAGAGCGCCGGCATTCAGCAAGCGTTCGCAAAGCGGAGAGTTTTCACGCCGCCGCTTTAAAAGAGCTTCCCGGCACCGCTTTTCGCTTTGGAAACACTTTTGCATTTACCAACCCCTCTTTGTCTCAATATAATGCCGACAGTATCTCATATTTTTACTCTTGCCACAAATTAATAGTCATATCGCGAATTTTTGGATGGGAGAAATTATCGTCAAAAATCAAAGGGAAACATCGGGCGGGGTTCGGCGAAGTAAACCGTGCCTCAGTTTATCGTTTTAACACCTCGGCCAGTTCCCCGACAAGGTTTTCAATCATGGCATACCGCTCCGGGCGAGGCAGATTTTCCGCCTCGCTCATCCTGAGGAATATATCCTGCGCGCGCATCAGAAGGGTCAAGGGCAGACGGGTTTTGTCGTATTCCAGCAGCATGCCGTTCGTCCTGGCGCTGACCTTCACTTTGCGCACGCCGTCTATATCCGTCATCCTCGACGACAGGAGTTCCGCAATCGCCGGATCGGCCAAAATCGGCGAGCGCAGTCTCACCCGCCCCTCTATGAAACTTTCGATCATTGCCCGTCACCATTTACGTCCGGGGGCGTCCCCGGGAGGATGGGCGCGAGGCTGTATACGCCGGACCCTATCGTCGCTAGATTGTGCAGCAGGGCGGACACTCCGGGAGTTATCCTTCCAGCCAGTCCAAGAAGCAGGAGCAGTGAATTCGCCCCGACTATGAACGCGTAGTTCGTGTAAATTTTTCTCATCACGCCCACGCTCAGCCGGCGGGCGTCTATTATCCCGCCGAGCCTGTTTTCGGTAAGCACTATATCCGCCACTTCCCGCGCTATATCCGCGCCGCTCCGCATCGCAACGCTGACGTCCGCCGCCGAGAGCGCCGGCGAATCATTGACGCCGTCGCCCACCATTACGACCGCCCCATTTTCCTTCATGCGCTTTATCGCCTCGGTCTTGCCCTCCGGGAGAAGCTGGGCCCGCACATCGTCTATCCCCAACATCCGGGCGACATTCGCGGCGCCGCGGGCGTTGTCGCCGGTGAGCATCGCCACGCGCCTCACCCCAGCCTCGCGAAGCCGCCCGACTATGCCGTACGCGTCCTCGCGCAGGGGATCTTCGACGCACAGAATTCCCGCGAGCGCTCCCCCGACCGCCAGCAGGAGAACGGAATAGCGGCCGGATTTTTCGTCGACCATCGCGCGCTCCCCAGGCGTGCAGGTCACGCGCGCGTCGTCGAAGACGAAGTGCGCGCTTCCTATCAATACCGTTTCGTCTCCGATGCGCGACACGACCCCGTGCGCCACGACGTATTCGACCGACGAATGTTCCTCCCTGTGATGTACGTCCTCCCTCTCCGCCAGCTTCACCACCGCGCGGGCGACGGAGTGCGGGAAATGCTCCTCGAGACATGCCGCCATGCGGAGGACATCCTTACGCGAGTAACCCCGCAAGGGGATTATCTCGGCCACTGAGGGAGAGGAGACGGAGAGCGTCCCCGTCTTGTCGAAGACGACGGTATCCGCCGCCGCCAGCGCTTCGAGGAACTTCCCGCCCTTTATGACGACTCCGCGCTTCGCGCCCTCATTCATCGCCGAGAGGATCGCGAGCGGCGTTGAAAGTTTTATGGCGCACGAATAATCGACGAGAAGAGCGGCGGTAGCGCGCGTGACATCCCTCGTCCACAGATATATGCCCCCGGCCAGCAGGAAGCTGTATGGCACTATGGCGTCCGCCAGCTTTTCGGCCCTAGTCTGAATGCCGGCTTTCAAGTCCTCGGATTCGTCGATCATGTCCGCTATCCTGCGGATTCGGGTTTCGCTGTCCAACGCCGTGACGCGGACTACGAGAGCGCCCTCGTCGACAACCGTCCCCGCGAAGACGGAAAGCCCCGCCGTACGCCTCACCGGCTCGGACTCGCCCGTCATCGCCGACTGGTTCACCATGGCGTCGCCATCGATGACCACGCCGTCGACAGGGATCACGCTTCCGGCCCGCAGAACGGCCTCGTCGCCCATCTCCAGTTCGGTCATGGATATAAGCGTCTCCTCGCCGTTCTTTCGTACCCATAATTTGTCGATGTTGAGCGCCAGGCTGTCGGTCAGGTTTTTTCTGGACATCTTGTGTGTCATGTTTTCGAGCAGGGAACCGAGCGCCAGGAGTGTGGTTATGACCGACGCCGTCCTGAAATCGCGCATCAGGAGAGAAATGCCGACGGCGGACGCGTCGAGGACGGAGACGTTCAGTTTTTTCGATCGGACCAGATCCGACAGGCCGCGCACGATCACGGGGAGGGAACGGAAAAACGTCACCGCGAACCTAATCGGCGCTGGCATCAGCGACCGGGTCACCACACCCCCGAGGAAGGAGACAAGCGCCGTCCCGAGGGATTCATCCCTCGGCGCCGGGCCCATGTCGATATCACCGTAAACGCTTTCGTCCAGCAATTTCACCGCGATCAGCAGCGACTCCCTGACACCGCCCTCGAACAGCAACAGCAAGCTGCCCGTCCTGTGGGAGGCCGACGCGCCGAGCACCCCCGGCTGAGTCTCCAGAATCGCCTCTATCGCGCGGGCTTCGGCGCGTGTAAACGAGCCTGCCGGGCATCTGAGGCGCAGACGGCCCGGCAATTCATGTTCAACTGAAAATTTCATCTAACTAAATTTATTTTGCTTCAGACTTGCTCTCATTGACATATTTCGCCTCAGCCACGATGTCGGACGTAGTCTCCTTGACCCGCTCGGCCATCGTAGCGACGCGGTCCTTCAATTCCAGCCCCTTGCTGGTTATGGCGACAGCGGCTTTCCTACCTGTCTCGCTCTTCAAAAAACAGACTCCGGCTGCGCCTGCCGCGACTCCCACGAGGAAATAAAACGCCTTTTCATAATTCATCGCTGAACCACACCTTTCAGGAAAATAACGCGCAATATTCTAAGAGCGCATATTTTTGTTAGCTCAAGCTAACTTCAAAAGATTAGACCATTTTCCTATTTTTGTCAATCCGTCGGGCGTCTGACTCTCGGGCATCTGACTAAAAATTCTTATTCCCAAAATTGAACATTTGTGATATTCTTTGAATGGATCGGTTTTGAGGATTTTTTGAGGCTGATCTCCAGGGGGAAGAAGTCTGTGCTCAAAAAAAATGTCTTATAATAGCCTTTATGTCAGTTTTTTGGCACTTTTCTAAGTAATTCTACTTACTTGTGCCTCAATGAGAAAATAACGCTTCCCACTCACGATAGGCTTAATGTTTAACGGTGCGCAAAACTGACGCGAGATTGCAATATCTTCTGTTTTTGCTCCAACCGCCGTCAAAA
>JAITOL010000198.1 GCA_031289955.1 Synergistaceae bacterium | reverse complement strand
AAATGATCCGAGGCGAACGGGACGTCGATGGTGAGCGTCTCGCGGATCGGCTTGCCGTTGTCGCAGGATTCCACAAGCGCGAGGTGTTCGGCGTGGGCGTCTATGGCGTCAGCTATTTTATTGAGGAGGCTGGCTCTCTCGATCGGCTCGACGTTTTTCCACGTTTTGAAAGCATTCCAGGCCGCGTCCACAGCGGCGTCAACGTCTTCTTTGGTGGCTTCCGAGCACGTCGCGAGCAATTCCCCATTCGCTGGGCAGGTCGTCTTAAACGTGCCGCCGTCAGACGCGTCCTTCCACTTGCCGTTGATAAACAGCTGATACTTTTCGAGCAATTTTGGTCTTTCCATATGAGACTCCCCCTAATAACTTGAAATTATGAACGGATTCTTTTAAACGGATTGACGTTTACCCTCCTTCCCTGTCAGAGAATGGGCTGTCCAATGCGGGCAAATCGAACTGAGGCGACTGGATTCCCTCGTTTTTTCCGCTTGTGTTTTCTCTTGGCATATACAAAGTTTAATGGCGAAATGTAATAGTTTGATGATGAGATCGCGAAATATTGGCAAAAATCATAAAAAGCAGGATCAAGTTTTGCCGAATACGATCACAATATAATCACAAATAGTCGTCGCCTATTTGAAAACACTTCATTTAACCGGCATGAGAGCGGATATACAAGGTTGCGGCATTGCTGCGAATATGGCGGGACGTTAGCGGAAGATCCGACGGTTTGCCCTGCTTTTTTCTTGACTCTGCGTTATAATTTATCCAATATATGGCATATATATGAGGGAGGGAGAAATTATGAATTTGGCAAGATTGTCCGCCGACGGGAAACTTACCGTTCCCATGAAAATTCTGAATTTATTGAGGTTGAAGGAAGGCGATAAAGTTCTCTTTAGTGAGTTAAATGGGAAAATTATCATTGACAACGCCTCCGCGACAGCCATATTAAACGCGCAAAAAGCTTTCGAAGGCGCGAGCGGGAAACTTGGCAATCCCGATGAGGATGAAATTCAATCATGGGTTGATGAAATACGTTATGGGAAGGCAAGGTAGAGTTGAAAATCCTAGCCGACACAAATATCCTTATATCGGCATTGTTATATCGGGCATCAAAGCCTTCGTTGGCGTTGCTTCACGCCGCGCAGTATCATGAGTTGGTTTTAAGCGATTATAATATAGCCGAACTACATAAATTAGAATTGAACGTCCCAAAGTATTAACCCCCGCGCAATATCTTGAAAATTTTGACGTTTTACATAGATAATCAATTCCTTATTGTTATAATGCCTCAATTGGGCTATCATTCCCAAATTACGCGTCAATTTTACAGAAGCAAGGGGAGGAACTTGGTTATGATTAAAAGAAACCCGCTGGTGATGGTTCCCGGGCCGACTCCGGTGGCTCGTTCCATACAGCAGGCGATGGGCCGCGAGACTATATCGTTCAACGATCCGGGTCTCGTAGCCGAGTTCAACGCGCTCGTCGCGGATCTCGTTTCGATCTGGCGATGCGACGGCATAGCGTTCGTGGTCGCGGGATCCGGCACGATGGCGATGGAAATGGGCATAACTAACGTGACGGCCAAGGGCGACAGGGTGCTCTTATGCTCAAACGGACACTTCGGAGAGCGATTTATCGACATATGCTCGCGCAAGGGTTTCGACATAGAGGTTTTGAGACCGCCAAAATGGGGGCTCTCGGTCACGGTTGACGAAGTGGACAAAAAGTTGAGCGGGAGCAAATTCGACGTCCTGGTGATTACCCATATCGAAACTTCGACTGGAGTCGAGTTTCCCTTGAGGGAGCTCACGCGGATGATGCGGTCGAAGCACCCCGAGACGCTCATCGTGGTGGACGGGGTCGCCTCTATGGGCGGAGTGGAAGCGTACATGGACTGGGGAATAGACGTGATGCTCTCCTGTTCGCAGAAATGTTTCGGCATATCCCCTGGTCTCGCTCTCCTCTGGGCAAGCGAAAGAGCCATAGCCCGCCGACGTTCGATGCCGCC
Source organism: Synergistaceae bacterium (assembly GCA_031289955.1). Classification (GTDB taxonomy): domain Bacteria; phylum Synergistota; class Synergistia; order Synergistales; family Synergistaceae; genus JAIRKI01. Next base: position 5,974 of record JAITOL010000198.1, on the reverse strand, counting down.
TCTTGCGGAATCCTACGTGGACTTCGAAAAATGGATACCGGTGATGAAAGACACCATGAAATACTGGGGAACTCCCCCCGTCAATATGATCTGGGCGCTCATCGAAGCTATGCGGATAATAAAGGAAGAGGGGCTCGAAAACCGCTTCAAGCGGCATCGCGCGTATGCCGCCGCCATTCGTAAAACCATATCCGCCATGGGCTTCAAATCGGGCGCGGAAGAAAACGTCGCCTCTCCGACCGTCACCGTGGGCCTGTACCCCGAAGCCTGCGGCCTCGACGACGCCGCCTTCCGCAATGCCGTCTACGACGAGGGCGCGCACATAGCCGGATGCCTTGGCGATTTCGCCGGCAAAGGATTTCGCATCGGACACATGGGCAACATCGACGAACATACGCTCGTCTCGCTCATCGCCTCCATCGAACGAGCCTGCATAAAGTGCGGATACAAAATAGAGCCGGGCGTCGGTCTCGCGGTAATGCAAAAAGCCCTACTTGAATTATGAAATATGTGTAACATATCCTGCGTATTGACAAATATGTTAATAATACATAGAATCTCGATGCTCTGATTCATTTGTCCCGGATGAGGACAACGGTGCCGGTCAGCGGCAAAATGTCCTTCTTCCCCTGCCAAGGCAGGGGATTTTTTATTCTTTTGATATTGAGAATCTGCCTTTCGCCACTCTCAATAATTCGCTTTCTCTGCTACAATCTCATCAAACGGCAGACGCGCGCCGATCTACGGCGCGATGGAGGTTAGATATGCAGGCTCTTATGATTCTCGCGCTTATAATCGCGGTCATCACATTTCTTATGCCATTTATATTCAGCGTTCTTATTTTTTTCATAGGAGCGATTTTGATACTGTTGCTGCTCGCCCGCTTCGGTCTGCTGCCAGGCGCGATGTTCAAGATGTACGGGGCCAAAATCGACGACAGGTCGCCGAATTCGCACAAGAAACGACGCCATTTCAACTTCGAGGAAGAGGAACGCGAATGGAAGGAAAGGCGGGGCGGCTGGTACGGATCCCAGCAGGATGGAGAGGAGATAACGCTCCCGGAGAGCGCGCTGCATAAGGAGGACAAACCGGAGAAAGACCGGCATTGATATGCCGCGCGTGATATTTTCAGTTCGGCGGCGCGACCTCACCCCCTGAACAGCTTTATATACTTTATCACCCTCGTCACGCCGAAGACCAAAACAAGAAGGACGCCGGCCGTCAGAACCGCTATGCCGGGAATGAAAAATTCCTCCCCCGACGCCACAGCCTCCACTGTTTTACGAATGATCGCCACAAACGCGACCGCGCCGCAAAATGACACAAAAGACCATATCGCTATTCTTTTCAGAAAAATAATCTTTGCCAGAGATTCACTCATACCTGTTTCCTCCCGTCATTTTTTATGAGCGGCAAAATTTTCCCCATATCAATGAATTCACCGCGACATTATAATACGAGTTTATGGTAAAAATTAAAAATTTCAAGACGTCGTAATCAGTATAAACTTTTTTGCCTTTTGCCGCGCTCGTGCTAAAATTTTTACTTGTTTGCGGCCAATTCAATAATGTTAGGAGCGCCACCCATGAATACGCCCGTCGATGTGCTGAGAAAAGTTTTTGGTTACGATTCCTTCCGGCGAGGACAGGAAGAGTTGATAAACACGATATTATCGGGGCGGGACGTCCTTGGCGTCATGCCGACCGGCGCGGGCAAATCCGTGTGCTACCAGATACCGGCGATATTGGGAGACGGCGTCTGCGTCGTCCTGTCCCCTCTCATATCCCTCATGAAAGACCAGGTGGACGCACTGCGGCAGAACGGAGTCCGCGCGGAGGCCATAAACAGCGCCATGGAATGGAACGACGTGCGCGACATCCTGCGCCTGGCGAGGCGCAAAGAGATATCCATGCTTTATATCGCTCCGGAAAGGCTGGAGCTGGAAGGTTTCAGGGAGTTTATGTCGTCGCTGGAAATATCCGCTATCGTTGTGGACGAGGCGCACTGCGTCTCCCAGTGGGGGCACGACTTCAGGCCGTCGTATCTCTCGATAGCCCCGGCCATATCGTCGCTGGCTCGCCGCCCCGTCGTGGCGGCCTTCACGGCGACCGCCACCCCGGAGGTGAAAAACGACATTGTAAAACAGCTCGATCTGGACTCCCCCTACGTTTTGACGACCGGATTCGACCGGGCGAACCTCTTTTTTCAGGTCGATCATCCCGAGGATAAAATGTCGTTTCTCCTGGACTACTCGAAAAAGTTCCCGAACATGTCGGGCATAGTCTATTGCTCGACGCGCAAGACGGTCGAATCGGTCCGCGAAACGCTTGGCAGGAACGGGACGAACGCCGTGAGGTATCACGCCGGGCTGGACGACGGCGAACGCGGAAAAAATCAGGACGACTTCATATACGACAGGGCTGCGGTGATGGTGGCCACGAACGCGTTCGGCATGGGCATCGACAAATCCAACGTCCGGTACGTGATCCACTACAACATGCCCAGCAGCATAGACAGCTATTACCAGGAGGCGGGACGCGCCGGGCGCGACGGCTCCCCGTCCGATTGCATACTGCTCTTCGGCAGGCAGGACATCGCGACGGCGCGGTTTTTGATATCGAAGAACGAAAACGCCGGGACGAGAAAAGCGAACTTGCGCAAACTTCAGGATATAATCGACTACTGCCACACGGAAGGCTGTCTGCGGCGGCACATCCTGCGATACTTCGGCGAAACGACGGAGGCCGGAGGATGCGACGCCTGCGGCAACTGCCGTTCGGTGTCAAACAGGCGCGATATAACGATCGAGGCGCAGAAAATCCTCTCGTGCGTCTATCGGATCGCGGAGAAAACGGGCGGAAGAAAATACGGCGGCGGCCTGATCGCGGACGTGCTGCGGGGAAAATCCTCGAACGCGGCGAGGAGGGAACAGATAATCCCGCTCGAGCTCGACCGCGTCTCCACGTGGGGGATAATGAGGGACGCGCCGGCCGCCAATATAATGGACATGATAGACTTTCTGGTGGCCGAAAAATACCTGGCGATCGACGAATACAGCGCGCTGTCGTTCACCGAGCGCTCGCGCCCGTTTTTAAAAAGCGGAACGAGGCTTCTCATGCGGGATCATCACGAGGCCGCGAAACATACAAAAGCAAAGACGAAACGGGAAAAAGACCTCCCGAGGGACGAAGGGTTGTTCGAGGAGCTGCGCGGCTTGAGGCGAAAAATCGCGGATTTGGAGAGCGTGCCGCCATATGTCGTATTCTCGGATAAAACGCTTGCCGCCATGTGCGAAACGCGCCCGACGGACGAGGACAAGTTCCTCCTGGTCTCAGGAGTCGGAGAGGCGAAGCTGAAGAAATACGGCGCGCGCTTCATCGAGGCGATCCGGAATTGGGGCGAGTGAGTGAACCCCTCCGCATTTCCCTCGCCCATTTCGCGCCGCGAATTCACAAATGCGACATAAAGCGAAGCGGGGCCGAAGCCCCGCCGGTCAGTCTTTAAAATATCTATTGATATCATCTCTCAAAGCCTCGACAGCGGTCATAAACGGCAGCCAAAAAACGGAGTATACGCGCCTTAATTCCATTCCGTCTTTTTCCTTTGCTTCCCCCGGCACCAGCAAGTCGGGCACCAACTCACCGCATACGAAAGTATGGTCTTTGACCTTTAGACGAAACTGCCAGTTTTTACCATCGTCCTCCGAATAAAAAGTATCTTTTTGCAGTACCAACATTTTAGCTATACTCCAAGAATCATAAGACACATATCTCACCTCCGCAAAATAATATTCTGTTAAATAATATTCTGGTAAGCTAATTTTAGTACCGTTAGATATGAACAAAAAAACAATAAAATACGGATTTTAATACCATTCTAAAATTGATATAATATAAGCGCTTGTTTCGAAAACGTCTTTGAGCGCCAGCTCGACAACCGAGGATATAGCGGAGGAAGGGGCGCGCGCGCCCCTTCCTCTTTGTGGTACGCCTGTGTCTATGGCTTATTTGCGAATGTTAGTTCCCGCGCGATCTTCTCACGTATACGCTCGCCGCGCCCAAAAGCAGCAGCCCAAACGCTCCGACTCCGGCGTCGCACCCGCCGGAATCGCTGCCTCCGCCGGTCGGAGTCACAGAGTTTGACGCGGACGAAGGCATGCCGGTTCCGGCGGCGTTTGTCGCCGTCACCCTGAACGTATACGCCGTGCCGTTCGTGAGGCCGGTCACCCTTATCGGGCTCGACGCGCCCGCGGCCGTTATGTTGCCGGGGTCAGACGTGACCGTGTAGCCGGTTATCGCGCTGCCGCCATCGTTCAGCGGGGCGGAGAAAGCCACGCTCGCGCTGGCGTCGCCAGCCGACGCCGCGCCGATCACCGGCGCTCCGGGAACGGTCGACAATACTACCTCGATATAGAAAGGATACATATACTTCGTGCCTGAAGCCATTCCGTCAGTAATCAGAGCATCGAGCCGAAGATCGCCCGGCGCGGTGGTCGTCAGCGTATCTCCGCTGATCGCAGCGCCAGTCCCGGAGTCGGAGCCAATGCTCCATGTGACAGCGCTGTTCGTGGCGTCCGCCGGGAGAACTTGCGCGACGGAAAGGTTGAACGAACCAACCGCTATGCGCTCGGGAACCCCAGTGATATAACCGACCGGCCTGAAACCGGAGGCGTTCTGAGGGTAATAATTAATGTTGACGGGATTGCTGCTTAAGACATATCCCGTAATGGAAGAAGGGCTAAAAACAGTGGCCATGTCGTTGTACCGGCAGGAAAGATAAGGCAATGAGCAACCTGAAATATTCAGCGTTCCGTCGCTCAGCCGGTTGTTGTCACAGTCAAGAGAATACCACATTGTGCTCAACCCGGACACGTCCAAAGAGGTTAGCTCGTTGTTTTCGCATAAAAGATACGCCAGCGCGCTCAAACCGGACAGATTCAAAGAGGTTAACACGTTGTTGTAACAGGAAAGTTCCTCCAACGTGCTCAATCCAGACACGCTCAAAGAGGTTAGCGCGTTGTCGTTGCAGTAAAGATTCCTCAGCACGCCCAGCCCGGACACATCCAAGGAGGTTAGCGCGTTGTCGTCGCAGTCAAGCACCCACAGCGCGCTCAATCCGGACACGTCCAAAGAGGTCAGCGCGTTCTTGCCGCAATCAAGATTCCTCAGCGCGCCCAACCCGGACAGGTTCAAAGAGCTTAGCGCGTTGTCGTAGCAGTAAAGCACCTTCAGCGAGCTCAATCCGGACACATTCAAAGAACTTAGCTCGTTGCCTCTGCATTCAAGCACCTCCAGCGAGCTCAACCCGGACGCGTTCAAAGAGCTTAGGGCGTTGTTGTCGCATTCAAGAGTCTCCAGCGCGTTCAACCCGGACACGTCCAAAGAACTTAGCGCGTTGTCGCGGCATTCAAGAATCTTCAGCGCGCTCAACCCGGACACGTTCAAAGAACTTAGCGCGTGGTTGCCGCCGCAAGAAAGCACCCACAGTGCGCTCAATCCGGATACGTCCAAAGAGGTTAACGCGTTGTCGCCGCAGTAAAGATACTTCAGCGCGCTCAACCCGGACACGTTCAAAGAGGTCAGCGCGTTGCCGTTGCAGTAAAGAGTCTCCAGCGAGGTAAAATATTCTATCCCCGCCAGGCTGGAAATATTGTTGCCAGCAACGTTCAGACTGGTGAGGACGTTCACGTCCGTATCCAAAATCAAACCCGAAGGCAATTTCCCCAACACATCCCTCACCGCGTAAAGAAAGTTCGGGTCGGTAAACACGTCGGTAATATCCGTCGCGGCCGACGCCGGCGTCGGCGCGGCGGCGAACGACCCGGCAATCAGGGCGAGAAACAGGACAAGAACCGATATCTTTTTGCGCGTGAAAATTTTCATACTCAACTGTTATTTCCTCCCTGTGAAACAAATTGTTTAAAAAAGATGAGCCAAATGATCCCCATGCGGCATAAACTCCCCGTAAACATAAA
>JAITOL010000195.1 GCA_031289955.1 Synergistaceae bacterium | reverse complement strand
AAATGATCCGAGGCGAACGGGACGTCGATGGTGAGCGTCTCGCGGATCGGCTTGCCGTTGTCGCAGGATTCCACAAGCGCGAGGTGTTCGGCGTGGGCGTCTATGGCGTCAGCTATTTTGTTGAGGAGGCTGGCTCTCTCGATCGGCTCGACGTTTTTCCACGTTTTGAAAGCATTCCAGGCCGCGTCCACAGCGGCGTCAACGTCTTCTTTTGTGGCTTCCGAGCACGTCGCGAGCAATTCCCCATTAGCGGGGCAGGTCGTCTTAAACGTGCCGCCGTCCGACGCGTCCTTCCACTTGCCGTTGATAAACAGCTGATACTTTTCGAGCAATTTTGGTCTTTCCATTATGATATGGCTCCCTCCGCATAGACGATATACGTTGCCGATAACAAACCTCGCGGCAACTACCAAACCTCGATGGAAACGATTTTCCATCGATAAAGACACATAGACGCCATCCGACAACCGTGACGCAATAACCCACGTTCAGAAAACCTAACTTACCGGCATTAGTGTGGTGTTAGTACAATACAACTTTGTTGCGTTACCAAAATATACCCATTAGCGATTTTTTTCAAGTTTTTTTTGATAAGTTCACAGTTACGCCGCTATTCACAAGCGAACCCATCGGCTCGGCGCGTTTCAAAATTCACGCCGGTAGCGGCTGCATCGGACGTGGGCGACGTGAGCTGGAATGTGCCTGCCGCGCAGGTTGTTATATGCCAACTATGGAGGAATTCGAGCGGATAGGCGGCATGGCGGAACGATACGGCGTAACCATCTTCAGCGACGAGATGTATCGTTGTCTGGCGGACTGCTGGAAACCTGGTAAAATCGGCAATAGCCCCAGGTTGGCGGCGTCGCGGGGGCTGCTTACCGCGTTCCGCCCAGCAGGCGGTTTCTGACATGCGCTTTATCCATGCAGGCCGCGAAAGACAGGTATAACGCCATGCTGCCTGCCGCTTGCACCGCGTTGGCTGGCACTTCCGCCAAAGGCGCGGCTGCGCTGCCGGTCATGATGAACGCCGCGAGATAATATCCCCCTATGGTTATCGGGAACGCCAATATCGAGGCGAATATATTCCTTCCGCACAGAAAATTCTCTCTTTTCGCGGTAAACGCCAGCGTCAGACATATTTTGACCACTATCGTATAGGGCGCCCATATCGCGTATCCGCTCAGAACATCCGCCAACATTCCTCCTAGCCCGGCGGCGGCGGCTGAGAACGGCAGGGGCAAAATCGAAGCGGCGAGATAAATAACGGCGTCCCCGATGTGGATATACCCTCTGGCTGTCGGAATACGCGGGAAATAAGCGGTTACGACAAAAATCATCGCGGCGAAAAGGCTCGTGAGAACAATGTTGTAAGTCCTGGATTTCACCATAAAGTAACGCCTCTTTTCGGAGAATTTTTAACGCTTATCTATAAATATCAATACAACCGCCGCTCATACGCGTTTGAAATTTTTCACGGCTTCTGTCGCGATAGCCTTGAAAGTCTCCCGGCTCATTGAATCATCGAACGCTCTTTTCGGTATCAGCGTGAAATTTCCCGTCTGCTGGACCAGATAATAAAAATCGTCGCTCTCCCACAACGCGGAATATATCTCCCATTTCAGGAGGGAATCTATCGTTTGGGTTTTGAAAATTATGCCGTCCCCGGAGAACTTCAAAAAATATTCCTCGCGCAGCTTGGAGGTCATTTTAAAATTTCTGCGCGGGACATAAAAATAGAGCGCAAGCTCAAACAATATCCCAACCGCTGATACCGCCAGGCAGAAAATACTGACGTATGGGCTCATGCGGGAAGCGACAAAAGAATATAACGAGAACGCGAAAAACAGAGGGATAAAAACTATCATGAATTTGCTCAAGACCCTGCCGGCAAACAGGCGCTCCCTCCCTGCTTTTACATATTCCCGCTCGGTATATTGGAACTTGATTTCCACTGACTCCACGAGAATCCTCCCAATTATTCGAGACAAAATCAGAATAAACTAAATTTCGCCGCCGCGTCAATGTAAAAAGTATATCACTACTCGGTTTGAATATTCATTATAAGGCTCATTCAGGCGAAACCGCTTCCCAAAAATTTATTTCCTATTAAATACGTATGAATTTATTAATTTGTGATTATAGCGATAAATCCCCCGAGGTCAAGTAGTTGAAAAATCACGCGAGGGCCAGCATTTAAAAACAGGCCGCGCGAAACGCGGCCTGCCGATAGTTGTTACGCCGATTTTTTGTGTTACCAGTTGATGGCGAGCATTTCGAAATGAGCCTGCGGATGGTCGCAGGCGGGACATTTTTTCGGCGCTTCTGCCGACTCGGTGATATAGCCGCAGTTGCGGCAGCGCCACGTGATTTTCGTGTCTTTCTTGAATACTTTGCCCTCGGCGATATTTTTAGCCAATCCGAGATACCGCTCTTCGTGAAATTTTTCCGCTACGGCTATGGCTTTCATCACTGCGGCTATTTCGTGGAAGCCTTCATCTTCGGCAGTTTTAGCGAACTCAGGATACATGCTGGTGTATTCGTAGTTTTCGCCGGCGGCAGCGGCCTTGAGGTTCGCTAAGGTGTCATGCTCCGGCCCAGCGGGGAACGACGCGGTGATCTCTATCTCTCCGGGACCGTCCATGAAACGGAACAGTCGCTTCGCGTGCTCTTTTTCCTGTTCGGCCGTCTCGGTAAAGATATACTCTATCTGCTTGTATCCCTCGTTTTTCGCGACCGACGCGTAATAAGTGTAGCGGGTGCGAGCCTGTGTCTCTCCAGCGAACGCCTTCATCAGGTTTACCTCAGTCTTCGTGCCTTTGACGCTTTTCATTGTACATCCCCCCCAAATAATTTTGCGATAGCAAAGTCATTGTATAGCTTCCGCAATTGTTTGTCGCGCCGCATATAGGTGATTTTCGCCGTCCAAAAACGACGGAAAACCGAAATTACGATAAAAAGAACGCGCGTTATCGTCTTTTTCGTTTCGTGGCACAAATCGATTTTCAGTTCACGGACAGCGTCATGTCCGATGCCCCTATTAGGCCCTTTTTTCTGAAATATTCGGCAAACACGAACGACAGCAAGCCGGGCAGCAGAAAGTGGAGGATGATCACTCCGGGCCACGCGCTTGAACCCATTACCGCGAACGTCCCGACCTGGCCGACGAGCCCACTCGTTCCCATTCCGGCCCCGACGCTGTTGTTTTCCATCCCGAATATGATCGTGGCGACAGGGCCGAGCACGGCGGAAGAGAGCGTTGGCGGAACCCATATCCACGGATTTTTCACGATATTGGGCATCTGAATCATAGAGGTGCCGACGCCCTGCGATATCAGCCCTCCAATGCCGTTCTCCCGAAAACTCGATACCGCGAAACCCATCATCTGACAGCTGCACCCGACGGTGGCGGCCCCGGCCGCGAGCCCGGAGAGGCCAAGCGATATGGCAAGCGCCGCGCTGCTGATCGGCAGAGTGAGTATCACGCCCATTATCGCGGAAACGAGCACGCCCATGATGGCGGGATGCAGCATGGTGGCCGCGTTGATGAGAGCGCCTATCCATTTCATGAACTGCGCGACATACGGCGCCACGGTGACTCCGGCTATCCCTCCGGCCACGATGACGCCCATGGGGATCAGGAGGATATCTATGCTTCTGCCGCTGAACCTGTGAATGAGCTTGCCGACCTCAGCCCCGACGACCGCCGCTATCGCGGCCCCCATTGGCTCGCCGACGACGGGGTTTGCCCCGGCGAAAGTGCCGGCGCCGATGAACCCGACCGTCAAAACAGAGAATATCGCAAGCGGGGGAGCGCCGACGCCGCAAGCGATGCCGGCCGCGATCGAAGGCCCCATGGCGAACTGCGCCCACTTGCCGAACGTCTCTATGACGGCAAATCCACTGTAGTAGCCGATCTGTTTCAATATCAGCCCGACGATCAAAGACGAAAAAAGCCCCAGACCCATTCCATTTAAAACCTTAACCCAGTACGACGAATAATTAGCTGATAGCTTCAAAATGAGACCTCTCCTTTAAAAGAGAACTTCAATATTTTGAAAAATACCGAGTTTTACCGGCACGAAAATATTTTATCTCATTTGAGTTATATAACAACCGGTCAGTTTTTGAAATTATTTTTGAGCTGGAACCGCGCGAATTCGCCGGAGGTTTTGAAAATAACGAAATTATACTGGTTACTTTTCAAGAGATACTGATATAACGTTGTTATATACTCATTCCAAGGATATACTCCAGCGGCGAAGGAGGTCGATCACCAAAATAATAATATACAAAAACACGGACATCGCTCTTAATCAAAATTTATCCAGGATGAAATTATGAAACATAATGACTGCTTTAAAATCTGAAAGGAGCCGCGTCATGGCGCAAAAACAACTCGGTCTCGTTCCAAAGCTCATTATCGCGATTATAGTTGGCATATTACTCGGGAGCTACGCTCCGCAGCCGCTGAACCGGTTTATCGTCACTCTGTCCGCGTTCTTCAGTTCGTTCCTCAAATTCGTCATCCCACTCATGATTCTGGCTTTCGTTACAATGGGCATCGCCGACCTGACCCAGGGGGCCGGGAAACTGCTCGCGATCACGGCCGGGCTGTCGTACGGATCGACGCTCATCGCCGGTTCGTGCGCGTTTGCCGTGGCGATCAACCTGTTTCCGCATTTCCTGTCTCCCGAGCTTTTGAACTCGATAGGGGACCCCGAGGCCGGCATGCTCAGCCCGTATTTCGAGCTGCCGATCCCTCCGCTGCTCAACGTGATGACAGCCGTGGCGCTCGCGTTCGTTCTGGGGCTCTGTATAAGCACGATGAGGGGACGCGAGATCAAAAACGCGCTCTACGACGTGACGAACGAGTTCTCGCAGGTCATAAACAAGACGCTGCACACCATCATCATCCCGCTTCTGCCGCTTTACATCTGCGGGACGTTCATCAATATGACGGTCAGCGGACAGACATACTCCATCCTGAGCATCCTGTGGAAGGTGTTCTTAGCCGTCCTCATCATGCATCTGATATATCTCCTCGCGACATTTTTCATCTCGGGCGGCTACAGCAAGAAAAACCCAATAACGCTGATGAAAAACCAAATACCGGGCTATATATCGGCAGTCGGAACGCAATCGTCTGCCGCTACCATCCCGGTCAACCTGAAATGCGCCGAGGCGGACGGGGTGTCGTCCGAGATCCGAAACTTCATCATCCCGCTATGCGCGAACATTCACATGGCGGGCTCCATGATAACGATAACGAGCTGCGTCACGAGCGTGCTGCTCATATACAACATGCCGGTGAATATCGGGTTGATCCTGCCTTTCATCATGACGCTCGGAATCGCTATGATGGCGTCTCCCGGAGCTCCCGGCGGTTCGATAATGACGGCTCTCCCATTTCTGCCGATGGTCGGCATAGCGTCCGACAGCGCGATAGCGAGCCTGCTGATCGCGCTCTATATCACGCAGGACAGTTTCGGCACAGCTTGCAACGTCTCAGGCGACAACGCGATATCCGTCGCCGTCGAAACGATCTATCAGAAGCACATCAAGAAATAAGTCAAAAAATGAAAAGGGGCTGTGTAAAATCGGCCCCTTTTCACTACAGATTTATGCTCAGCGCCCGCAGGCGAGCGATAAAAGCTGATCGTTTCGTGCGGTTTGCCATGATATAATCGAACATAATAAAAGGAGGCGACGGTTCATGGTTATTACCGCGACCGAGTTAAAGACGAATATAGGTAAATACTTGAACATACTTCACGAGGAAAATATCTATGTTACAAAAAAAGGGAAAGTCGTCGCTAAAATTTCTGATCCCGTAGAGGACAAAGTGACATTGCTTGACAGCCTTGTCGGAATCATCCCCGAAAACGCTATGACGCTCGACGAAGCGAAAAGGGATAGAATGGCCCGGCAATGAAGGTTCTCCTGGACACAAATGTAGTGATAGATGTTTTTCAGCACCGGCAAAAATTTTTCCGGGATTCCTACAGAATTATGAGGCTTGTTTCTGAAAGCTCTATCGAAGGGTTCATCTCCGCTGGGAAGTAAAATCAGCCATCGTATCTCGCTCCCATTTGCAGCGCGCATAATCACTCGCACTGTATATTTTTCGCTAGCCCTCCCTGAGCGGTCTCTCTGTATTTCGCGTTCATATCCTGGCCCGTCTCGTACATGGTCTTTATCACCTTGTCGAGAGATACCCTCGGCGGGGTGGTTCGCGACAGGGCCATTCTCGCCGCGTTTATCGACTTGACCGCCATTATCGCGTTGCGCTCTATGCACGGCACCTGAACGAGACCGCCGATCGGGTCGCATGTGAGGCCGAGATTGTGTTCCATGGCTATTTCAGCCGCAGTGCAGGCCTGATCCGGCGAGCAGTCGAGCAGCTCCGCCAGCCCCGCCGCCGCCATGGAGCAGGCTACTCCAACCTCTCCCTGACATCCCACCTCCGCGCCCGATATTGAGGCGTTTTTCTTGTAGAGCGCGCCTATCGCCCCGGACGCGAGGAAATATCTTCCGTAGAGATCGGCGTTTACGGGACAGACAAATTTGTCATAGTAGGCGAGGACCGCCGGTATTATGCCGCAGGCGCCGTTTGTTGGGGCGGTGACGACCCTTCCTCCCGCCGCGTTCTCCTCCGATACGGCGAACGCGAACATATTGACCCAGTCGATGATGTTCATCGGATCGTGAGAGAGCGCGTTCGCGGCCTTGAGCCTGCGGCTGAGGCCGACGGCCCTCCTAGGCACCCTGAGAGGCCCCGGCAGCAGACCCTCCGCCGATATGCCGCGCTCCATGCTCTCCTTCATCGTGGCCCATATCAGGGCGAACCTGGACGCGAGATATTCCCTGTCGTGAGTCGCGAGCTCGTTCCTAAGAACAAGGCCGGACAACGACAGCCCGCTTTCATGGCAAGCGTTTATCAGACCTTCGGCGGTATCGTAGGGATATGGAACCTCTTTTCCATCCGCATCCGAGAGACCTGACCCCGGAAAATCCTCCGCCCGGCAGAAAAAACCTCCTCCGGTGGAGTAGTAGGTCGCGGAGTACGAGTCGCCGTCCCTGGAGTAAGCGTTCAGGATCATCCCGTTTTCGTGCTTCGGCAGATTGTCCGGGATGAAGATTATATCTCTGTTCCAGTCGAACTCTATTTCGCCGAGCCCGCTCCCCAGAGCGAGACGATTTGATTTTTTCAAGTTCTCCAAAAAACCCGGCGTCGCGTCCACATCCACCGTCTCTGGGTCAAAACCGCCGAGCCCAAGCACAGCGGCGCCATCCGTGCCGTGTCCCTTGCCCGTCAGCGCAAGCGAACCGTGAAGTTCCACGAGTATTCGGACAGCCTCGAAATTCCTGGCCGCAACGTCGTTTATAAAGCTCTCCGCTATCTTCATAGGCCCCACCGTGTGAGAGCTCGACGGACCGATCCCGATTTTAAAAATATCCAGCACGCTTATCAATATTCTCGCCTCCAGACGTTGAATGGACTGCGCCGTCATTAATTCACTTTAAACCACAGGTCAAAATCCCGGGCGTCGCCCGGATCCGCCGGGGAACATAGCCCCCGGACCCCTATTTGATTATTTGCTCAAGATTAACACAGATTTTATAATATTGACTAATAAGACATCGCAACATAAGTTATCAATGTGCGTTTTAATGGAGACGCTGTAAGCGGCAGACGCGAGCATGCCCGCTCATTGCGCGAATCGCTCGAGCGCCGCTTTCGCGAACGCCCTCACTCGTTCGTCCTCGTCGTCGCGGGCGGCGGCTATCCTCTCTTCGCTGTGCTCGTCGTTATCGTTGAGTATGGCGTTGATAGCGTTGCGCTTCCATTTCCAGACATCGTCAGGCCCGATGTACCAGAATTTTGGGGATATGACATCTCGCAAGTAGCCGTAGTCCATCCTCAGAACCTTATCGGCGGAAATCGCCTCGCCAAGCTCGGATAGCCCGGGGAAGTCATTCTCGCCGGACAGCTCTCCCCGGTTGAACCGGCAGACGTCCTGACAGACGTCGCAGCCGTATATCCAGCCTCCGATCTCATGTCCGTGTTTTTCAAACGTCCCATTGTCGCGCTCCATCGTCGTCAGACGCGATACGCATGTCAGCATGTTCGTGGCGTACGGCCCGGCAAGAGAGCAGGTGGGGCAGCTCTTTGCGCACAGATCGCACTTATCGGGGCACGACTCGACGGCAGGGGTGTGTATGAGCTCCAACTCCTCGTCGATCAAAAAAGTCGACAGCACATAGTAGGAACCGTGATCCCCATAGAAAAAGTTGTTTCTGCGTATGACGCCCAGCCCCGCGGTCATGGCGGCCCAGCGGTCGGCGGTCGCCCAGGATTCTTTAGCCGAGGTCGTCATAAGTCCGAGATCATCCCTCAGATATCGCTCCAGCAAGACGCCGGCCCAATAGCCGTTCGAGTTCTCGTCATGCCTCATATCGCACTGGTAGAACTTCCCGATCCGTCCGTTCAGGTTTTCCGGAAAGCGATAGACCCCATATCGGAGAGAGCAGACAACGATAGACCTGCCCCAGGGGAATTTATCCGTCGGGTTCGCCAAGATCCGGAGGAAACTAATCGCGCCCGACATCTCCGGGAAGCGTTCGACGCGCCGCGCGAGCTTTTCGTCGTATCCCTTCATGGCCTCGACTTTTATTATTCCGCACCTCTCGAAACCCAGCGAGAGCGCTTTCTCCTCTATTTTACGAGCTTTCTCCGTCTGTTCCATTTACATCCGCTCTCCCTCCGGCCGCTGCCTTTGTCAAAGCGGCGACGTCTTTGAACGCCTGGACGAGAGCCTCCATCGCGGCCTCGCCAAGCTCCATCCGCACTTGATCCTGAGCCTTTTGCCAGAGGAGCGTCGCATTCGCGAGTTTCTCGCGTCCGGCATCCGTCAACGACAAAATTTTTTTCCGCCTGTCGTCAGCCTTGGGGACGAGAGACACGTATCCCTTCCCCTTCAGCAGCTCCACGTTTCTCGTAGCGGTCGACTGCTCCAGGCAGAGAGCATGCCCCAGTTCGCCGAGCGACACGCCCTCCGTCGCTCCTATATATCGCAGGAGCGCGTACTGAGGGCTCGTGACGCCGGCCTGCCTTAGATAGCCGTCATAAAGCTGCGTTATGATTCGCCCCGCTTTGCGCGCCCGCATACAAACACAGGGCGATTCGAACGGAACATTCGATTCGTCTGACATTAACCCTACCTCATTAAGCATGTATATACATGTATATAAGTATAGCATCCGCAAATATCCGCGTCAATATTTATAAAAACTCCGATCACGCGTAAATGTTTTATAATGAC
>JAITOL010000187.1 GCA_031289955.1 Synergistaceae bacterium | reverse complement strand
TCGAAATCGGGGTGAACGGCCACGGCAAGGCTCGCTGGAAGCGTCCATGGCGTCGTCGTCCATATTATGACGTCGACCTCCCTGTCCTTGAGGCGAGGGAACTTCGCGGCGGCCTCCTGAAACGGGTATGATACATATATGGACGGAGAGGTTTCGTCCTCGTACTCTATCTCGGCGGCGGCGAGAGCCGTTTCGCAGTCTATGCACCAGAATATGGACTTGCGGCCCCTGTATACGAGACCGCGCTCGACCATCCCCGCCAGAACGTTCATCTGTGCGGCCTCATACTCCGGGCGCAGCGTTATGTACGGTTTTTCCCACTCTCCCGACACGCCGAGCCGGCTGAACTCCTCGGTCTGTATTTTTACGTATTTCAGAGCGTGTTCTTCGCACCGTTTGCGCAGTTCGACCGGGTCTATCGCGTCGGCCTTGATCCCCGCGTCCTTTAAAACCTTGTGCTCTATGGGCATCCCGTGTGTGTCGAAACCGGGCACATAAGGCGCGAAATGCCCTGTCTGCCACTTATAGCGGACTATTATATCCTTCAATATTTTATTGAGAGCCGTGCCGATATGTATATTGGCGTTGGCGTAGGGAGGTCCGTCGTGGAGGATGAACGGGGGGTTTTCGGCGCGGGTCTTCACCAGTTGTCCGTAGATGTCCGATTTTTTCCAGAAATCGAGAAAATCGGGTTCTCGTGACGAAAGATTCGCGCGCATGGGAAAATTGGTCTGAGGGAGAAACAGGGTATCTTTGTAATCTTTCGATTTTTTTTCAGAACTCATTGATTTAACGAGCCTCCTGCTTTAGGGAAGCGCCGATCAAATGTTCTCATGGAACGTCGTCCCGGCCTTATATTGCCTGTGCCTTCAGCATCCAAAGTTCATTTAACCAGCGATTCCTCGTGTATTCGGAGCGTATATTATCATCATAACGAAATAAAGACAAACGGCGGACGCTGCGCGTTGATTATAAAAACGATCAGGACGAGTCGCAAAAATATGCCATAAAATCTTGCGGGCCGGCTTGTTGAAAAAAGCCTGGATGAGGAATATAATACGACGTCTAAATGAGGAGGCGGAGTATGTCCGCCAGAGCTTCAAGGAGTCCAGCCAAGGCGCCGAGAAGTGTCGCAAGGGCCAGCCAGACTGTAATCTGGCGGCTCTTTCTCTTTTTACTCATTCAGGTCACCTCCTTTCACGGAGGTTTCCCCATTGCCAAATAGCGCCGCAGAGTTTTTCTAGTGCTGGCAGGGTGTTAGTGCGTTCGGAATAAACAACAAGCCCAAAAGCTCTATCTTACAGGCTTTTGGGCTTTATTTTGGATTATGCCGGAAAGTGCCGGACTGGTTTTTTGGCTCCTCGGCGAGGACTCGAACCTCGAACCTAGTGGTTAACAGCCACCCGCGCTGCCGATTGCGCCACCGAGGAACATGAAAAAGCTCAACGTCGAGTATCCTAACATATTTTGCGACCATGTCAAGATATATCATCAATTATACGTTGGGCTCTCATTTGTTGCGTTTTTGTCCGATATCTATAATATACGCACAAAAACGTAATGCCATAAATACATTATACTGATAATATATAAAACAAAATATATTGGGGGGTATGCCGGTGCCATTTGATCTGTCGGAGTTCAATTGGTCTCTTATATTGATGATAGCTCTGATCAGCGCGACGGTGTCTTACGTGGGAGACGTGCTGGGCAAAAAAATAGGCAAGAAGAGAATATCTCTGCTGCGGCTGAGGCCCCGCTATACGTCGACCGTGATAACCATTCTCACCGGAGTCGGCGTGGCTCTCCTGACGCTCGTGGTCGCCGTCATATTCGTCCGATCGATACAGATAGCCGTATTCGGCCCCAACATAATGGCGCGGCAGATGCGGAATCTCACGAACGAAGTGCGGACCCGGCAGGACGAGCTCAGCGACATGACGCTCGATCTCGTGACCGCACAGAGCGAACTCTCATCGCTCAAAAATGAAAAGAGCGTTGTCGAGGAAGACGTCGCCGCATTGCGGGCCCAGACCGAAACTTTGAAGAGCGGGCTTGCGGAGATGAAGGAGGGCAGGGTAATTATCTTTCAGGGAGAGATGCTGGCCCAGGCGTCTTTGGAGTATCAGGAGACAGGTTACGACATCGACGCGGCAATATCCGCAATAACCCGCGCGGCATACGAGTATCTCAATAGAAAAATAGTGGAATCATGGCGCGTCGATGAGGCAGGCGCTCCGCGCGTCGTCATCACGGATGAAATGAAGGCCGCGGTCGAAAATATGCTTTGGGACGCGACGGGGCGCAAAGCCTTCAGACTGACGGCGCCTACGAATATAGTGATGGGGCAGGATATAGAAGGGCACATCGGAGTTTTCGACAGCAGCCTCATATACGCTAAGGGCGAGGTGCTGATGAAGGAAGCCATAAACGGCAGCATGGCGCACGAGGACGCGGCGAATGTGTTATATACGATGCTGAAGCAGATCAACCGCTCCGCAGTGTCGAAGGGCGTGCTGCCGGACCCGTTTCTCGGCACAGTCGGCAATCTGGACACGCTTGATTTTTATGATATAGTCGACAAAATGGTCGGGTTGGACGAAGGCGTCGTCACCATCCTCGCGAAGGATGATATCTACACTGAGGGCCCCGTCCGCGTCATAATCGAGGTCGGGGAAAATTGAGGGAGGGGGTGCTCGAATGTTGATCGTGGGCTGTCAGTCGTGTGGCGAGGCGAAGGTGCTGGCGGGTACGCCTGATATGGATGGCGTCGCCAGAATGAACTGGACATGTCCGCGTTGCGGAGCTGGGCAGGTTTTGCAGCTCGAGGTGGCTTCCGGTGTACGTTTGGCGGACCTCCACAGCATACTTGGAGGTATGCCTCTGCGGAAAATGGCTATCGAGGATATCGGGGACGAACTGCGGGAGGCCCGAGTAGGCGGCCTGGGGGATATGTAATGGATGTAGACCGTCCGGCGGATAAAGCGCCGGATTATGTTTTTTACGACAGCAAAATGGCCGTGGCGGCGATCGATCTTCAGGAGCTCTTTCGCTTCACTCATTGGGGCAAGAGCCGGTCGCTCGACATGATCGAACGCATGCTCAAAGGAACTAATCTCTGTTTCTCGGTCCGGTATGACGGCAAACTCGTGGCGTTCTGCCGGATGCTGACTGACTTTGTATTCAGAGGCTCCATATGGGATATCCTGGTGCACCCGGATCATCAGGGGAAAGGGGTCGGCTCCAGGCTGATGAACTATGCCATGACCCATCCCGCCGTGAGAGATATCCCGATCATAACCAGCTTTTCGAGCGACCTGGTGCCGTTTCTCAAGAGAAATGGCTTCGAGAACCGAGAAGGGCTCATGGTTTTTCAAAGGGTTCCCATCGAATATTCTTAACCATATATTCCTACATGAATAATATGGTTTATTTGTTCGATATGCTATAATTTTAAAATAAAAAAATTTTAAGGGAGGTATGTTCGATGAGCAAAGAAAGGTACCTTGTGACGTCTGAGTCTGTTACAGAGGGCCACCCTGACAAACTCGCGGATCAGATCTCCGATGGTGTTCTCGACGCCATACTGGAGCGCGAACCCATGGGACGAGTGGCGTGCGAGACGCTGGTGAGCACTGGTCTCGTCGTCGTGACGGGTGAGATCACGACCGGAGTTTATGTGGACATCTCGAAGATAGTGCGGTCCACAATCAAGGATGTTGGCTACACCAGGGCGAAGTATGGTTTCGACGGCGACACGTGCGCAGTCATCACCGCCATAGATGAGCAGTCTCCCGACATAGCCCGCGGCGTGGATCGCGCGCTGGAGGTTCGCGAGACCGAAATGGGCGATGAGGATATCGACAGGGTCGGCGCTGGAGATCAGGGGATGATGATAGGTTATGCCTGCGACGACACGGAAGAGCTGATGCCCGCGCCGATAGCGCTGGCCCACAAGCTGGCCCGCAGGCTGGCAAAGATTCGCAAGGATCTCGTGCTGCCATATCTTCGCCCCGACGGAAAGACGCAGGTGACTCTGGAGTACGACGGCCTGAAGCCGGTCAGGGTCGACACTGTCGTCATCAGCGCCCAGCATCATCCGGCCGTCGATGAAAGCCAGATAGCCTCGGATATAATGGAGCAGGTCATAACCCCTGTGCTGCCCGAGGATCTGCTCGACGGCAAGCCCAAGATACTCGTCAACCCGACGGGGCGCTTCGTTCTGGGCGGACCGCAGGCCGATTCCGGGCTCACGGGCCGCAAGATAATAGTCGACACGTATGGCGGCGTCGTTCCCCACGGAGGCGGCGCGTTTTCCGGCAAGGATCCGACCAAGGTCGACAGATCCGCCGCTTACATGGCTCGTTATGCCGCTAAAAACGTGGTTGCGGCCGGATTGGCCGCAAGATGCCAGATACAGGTCGCCTACGCCATAGGAGTCGCCAACCCCGTCTCCATAATGGTCGAAACTTACGGAACGGGTAAAATATCCGACGGAGCGATAACGGAGCTTGTCCGCCGTTACTTCGATTTCCGCCCGGCCGCCATAATAAGGGATCTCGATCTGCGCAGGCCGCAGTACCGCAGGCTCGCGGCTTATGGCCATATCGGAAGGATCGACCTCGACCCGTTGCCCCGCTGGGAGGAGACCGACAGGGCGGAAACGCTCAAAAAAGACGCGGAGCGTATGGCATAAACATTCTGAGCGAGTTCTCCCGCTGCTTGCTGCATATCGCGTTTCCGTCATTTTGTCCGATATGCGGCAAGCTGGGAGAGGTTGTGTGTCCCGAATGTCTCCGGTCGCTCGCTTGTCACGCCGTGAATTTCTGCCTGGTCTGCGGAGTTGACGCTCCATGCGCGCGTCACCCGGACGGCCTGTCGTGCCGCAGCGTCGCGAAATACGGCGGCGTGAACAGGGATGTCGTTCACGCGATGAAATATCGGCATCAGCACAAAATAGCCTTTATGATGGGGCAGATAATGGCGCGGGCCACTCCGCGCCCGGATGTCGATTTTCTGGTCCCCGTACCGTTGCACAAGGGAAGCGGACGAGAGTATAATCAAGCCGAACTTATAGCGCGCGGCGCGTCGCGGCTATGGGGCATACCGATCAAAGATTGTCTGCGTTGGAGATTGCGCGTTCAAAGTCAGGCTCGCGCGTCCGATCCGGGACAGAGGTTCATTCCCGAAGGGGCGATGAGAGGCGTGGGCGAGCTGGAGGGCGCGCGGATTTTACTTGTGGACGATGTATGTACGACGGGAAATACGCTGCTTGCGGCGCGCGCTGCTCTCGAAGCCGTTGGGGCCGACGTTGGGGGCGCGATGACGTGGAGCAAAAGTTCGTTTAAAGTCGCTGATTTTGGGTGGTGAAAACTGAGTGCCTCTCGAACTTATGAAGTGCGGAATGTGCGGAAACGCGATGGTCGCTGAGGCCGGAGCCCGGCCCGTGTGTGACTCGTGCAAGGAAGAGGAGAGAAACCTTTATGGCAGGGTTCGGTCGCTTTTGAGAGATTATGAAGGATCGAGCCTCACTATACAGGATGTTTCGGAAATGATGAAGGTTGACGAAAAAAAAATCGCTCATCTCGTCGACAGCGGTTATTTTCAGCTTGTAATGCGCAGGTTGTTTTCAAAAGATCAATGAATAAAATATACTCGCGAGTTTGCGCTTTTTCGATAAAGATGATAAAAACTCGTCCGATAATATTAAGTGAAGATGTTGTGTCCACCGCTGAGAGGTGATGTTGAATGATTGAGAAGATCAATGATGTGGCTGGCGTAAGTTCTGTTGGCAGTACCAAGCCCCGTTCCCGCGCGTCCTATGGAAGCGGCGAGTTTTCAGTAGCGGAGGACGGGCTGGCTGTCAGCCCGTTTGCCAGGGAGATGGCGAATATCTCATTTGAGCTGAGCAAAGTTCCGGAAGTGAGAGAAGACAGGATCAAGGATCTAAAGAGTCAGATCGACGAAGGCAGGTATAATCCGGATCTCAACGCTTTGGCCGGGCGTCTTCTCTGGGCCGGTATAAACAAAATAGAAAATTGACGCGTTGATGTCGGAAAAAATTGAGACTCTGACAGATACTCTCGATAAACAGAACGAGATACTATCCGGTCTGTTGGATATCACGCTAAGACAGCGGGAGGCGCTCAAAGAAGGGCGCCTCTCGGATTTACAGGATATCATGTCCGAGATGAGGCATATATCCGTGCGGGCTCAGGCTATCGAGACGAAGCGCGCTCGTATCGCGGCGGACGTCGCTTCGGAGCTGGGGTGCGAACCAATAGTGTCCGATATAGCCCGCGTTCTGCCTCCCGAGGAAGCCGAGAATGTGCGGCGCGTCGCCAAAGCGCTGATGGAGACCGCTGAAAAACTAAAATTGGAGATGTCCATACTGTCGCGTCTCATGGAGGAGGCGAAAAGCCTCAACGAGATGCTGATAAACGAGTGGCGCCGCATCGGGGCCAGGGCGGCGGGATCCGTGACGGGAGCGTTCGACACGAGAATATAGATACCGAAATACGCATAAACAGCCAAAAGTTTTGACCTCATACTGTCGATACTAACCAGGAAGAAGATTTTTTCTTCCTGGTTATTTTTTTTGCGGTAAATGGGGGGTCATTCATGGTCAGCACATATCACGGAGTTGAAACCGGACGCAGGGCGCTGTCATATTTCCGCAAGGGCATGGAAATAGCGGGCATAAATACCACCAAAACCGGACAGGAAGGCTATTCGAGGCAGGTGGTCAACTCGGGCACGACGTCGGCGCTCGAGACCGGTACCTCGTACTCCATGCTTGGCACGGGCGTCGAAGTTGTGTCCATAGAGCGCATGAGAGACCTCTACCTCGAAGCGAGGTTCATCAGGGCGGAGACCGCCCTGTCGTACTGGTCCACTCTGGAGGCCGGCGCCGCGCGGGTCGAGAAGTTGATAGTGAGCGCGAGCGAGAAGAGCATCAACAATTATCTCGACTCGTTCTGGACGGCCATTCAGGAGGTTCACAAGGAACCGGACAATCAGGCCATACGCAGCGTTTTCCTGCAGGAGGCCGACACGCTTTCCGCCTTCGCGAACTCCCTCTACACGAACTACAACGAATATCGCGACGAACTCAACTCCGACATCAGGGGAATGGTTGAGGACGCCAATTCATACATGGATCAGATAGCCATTCTCAACAAGGCGATCAGGACGGTCAAGCTGGCCGGGGCCGAGCCGAATGAGCTCATCGACAGGCGCGACCTTCTCGTGGAAAAACTCTGCGTCCTGACGGGAGCGGAGGCGAGCAAGCCCGCGGACGAGGCTGACGGCGATTATAAGATAAATTTGAACGGGAAATTGCTCGTGCAGGGGTCGTTCACGCGTCACCTCATGCTCGTCAAAAATCCGACGAACAGCAATTATTACGAAGTGCAGGTCGAGTATAACCAATACGACATTTCGAGCGATGCGGACGTAGCGGGCGTGATAGCGGAGCAGAGGGCGCTCGCGAACGACGCGTGTTCGCGCAACGGGGTTCACGAGATAGACGTCAACCGTCTTGCGGACGAACTGTACTGGACTGTGGGATATGGTCTCGGACAGTCGGCGGGCGGCGAGCGTATCGACGGCATCACCGACCCGAACCAGGCGCTCAATATCGATGGTTCTTTCGCGCTTCAGGTTGGCTCGGGCGGAGTTCGGCTCGTGAGCGAAGCCTACGCCAAGACCCCGCCCGGCGCGGGAGTGGTCTTGGGGCCTCCCGGACCTGGAGAGCAGTCGCATTACACATTCAGAATATCCGCGGGGTCGTTCGAATCGACGGTGGACGTTAAATGGAACGGCCTCGCGTGGGAGATAAGCGACAACCTCGGCAACGGCCCCGTTACGGCCACCGGAGCGGACGGCGCTTTCACCGTCCGGGATTTCGGGTCATTTATGGCGGGCAGCTATTCCGATCACGGCATCGACGTGAAATACGCCGACAACGCGATCACCCTCGAGTCGAGGGACCGGCAGCTCATATCGGTCACCGACCTCGACGGCGACATGACGCGTTCGAGCGGGCTCGCCAATGAAAACCCTACCGTCATGATAGAAGTGACGCCGGAGGATACCCTCCAGACGATAGCGAACAAGATAAACAACGCTTATATGTTCGACAGAACCTATGAGGTGGACGCGGATGGAAACGTCACGAACACCGACAACGGCCAGGATAAATATCAGACCGATCCTCCCGGAACGCCGCCGTCGAGCCCGGAGCAATGGCTGCGCGCGTCCGTCCGGACGGACGAGAACGGCGAATGTTATCTCGTGCTCACGAGCAGCGTGGCGGGAGAGGCGAACCGCATAAACGTGACGTCCGGTTCCGTCTGCGGCGGAGGGACGAACGGCATGAACGTCGCCAGGCTGCTCGGGCTGGTGGAGCGCGCGAGCGACGTCAACGTCGTCAACAGCGACGGCTCTACGGGGCAGAAAGATGTCACCAGCTGCATACAGTTCAAGGACGACGGAACGCTCGTAAACCGCTACACGCCTCACGGCGACGTTTTCGTGGACGACGCCTGGATCACGGTCGACGGCAGGGAATATATCTCTTCGTCCAACGCCTTCAAGGAAGCGCGCCTTGTGGCTCCTGTCGGAACCGCCGCGGCCGACGCGCTGTCCGAGTTCACTCCCGGGCTCAGGATCGAGCTGAACGGATTGGGGCATACCACGGTGACCGTTCGCCATCACCTTACGCAGGGGGCCATATTCGCGGCCATGAAGCTTCGCGACGACGTGATACTCTCTCAGATGGACGTCTTTGACGACATGATGTACAAGCTCGCGAGCGAGTTCAACGCGATACATTACGCCGGATACGGCAGCGGCGAGTATGCCGACGTGACCGGCATGGCCTTTTTCGAGCAGATAAAGAATAAATATGGCGCGTTTGGGAAACTATATGTGGATCCGGAGCTCGGATTCGACGACAGAAGGCTCGCGGTGGGTTCGGGCGACGGAAGCGGACACTCGCTCGGCGCCGGCGACGGGACGAACGCGCTCTCCATTGCCAGGTTGAAGCAGGAAAAGCTCTTCCACAACGGCATAGCCGATTTCGACGATCTCTATAAGGGATTCCTGGCCGATCTTGGCTCGTTGGGGAAGACGTCGTATATCAAGATGACCGCCGAGGGATACCTCGTCGAGCAGATAGGAATCCAGAGAGAAGAGGTATCCGGCGTCAACTCGAACGAGGATATGCTCTCGATCGTCGAGATGAACCAGAACTTCAACTACGCGTCGCAGTACATCTCGACGATACTTGGGGTAATAGACAAGATAATTAACGGCGTAGGCCGCGTGGGCATCTAACGGACGCCTGGGGGGTGCGGGATCATGGGTAATATGTTTGCCGGGCTTACGAGCGGAAATACGGCTCTCGCGTACTACAGAACCGGCATAGAGACGGCGGGTCATAATATAGCGAACGCAAATGTGGAGGGTTTTGCCCGTCAGAGGGTAAACACCAGCACTCTGTTGGGGACCGGCGACGGAGTGGCCGCAGTCGGCGGAGGCATATCGATCGAATCGATAACGAGGATAAGAAACCAGTTCCTCGACGCGCAGTACAGGTCGGAGATTCCGAAGCTGGGTTACTGGCAGACGAGGGCAAACTGCATAACTTACCTCGAACAGTACACCGGTCAGCTGAGCAAGGGCACGTTCCAGACGACGCTGGACGATTATTGGGCCGGTCTCGAAGATCTGCACACGGCCCCGGAGCTCGAGACGTCCCGCCGCATAGCCGTGTCGAACGCTCAGACGATGATTTCCACCCTGAGCGACCTCAGGAAGAACTACGATGTTTACAGATCCGATCTCAACTCGCAGATCGCGGACATGGCGACTTTGGCGAACGATCTGATAGACGAGATAGCGCTGCTCTGCCGGGATATACAGACCGCCCAGGGCAAAGGCGCTACCCCGAACGACCTGCTCGACAGGCGCGATCTCCTGGCCGAGCGTCTCTGCCGCCTCACCGGCGCTTCCGTGAGCAGCCCGTCTATCGAGGAGAGCGACGGCGACTACAAAATAGACCTGAACGGCAAATATCTTATCCAGGGCGCGGCTCAGTTCAACTGCGCGGGAGACATTAAAAACGTCCGGCATCTCGTGCTGGTTCCCATGGTTGGCAACAGCAGCTTTTACGACGTCCAGGTGGAGTACAACCAATACGATCATGTGAGCGACTATTCCGTCGCTTCGGCGGTCATAGAGCGCAACGCCACTAACCCGGCGAGCTGCGCGAAAAACGGCGTCCACGAGCTGTTCGTCGAGCGCCTCTCAAACGGGAAAACGTGGACCGTCGGCGGCGCAAAAGGGATACAGCAGGGCGGGGAGCGCCTCGACACAATTTACGACCCTGCCGCCGCGCTCGGCATCAACGGGTCGTTCTCGCTCCAGGTCGGCAACGCCGGGGTCAAGGCGTCGAGCAATTCGTACCTCGGCGACAACGGCGTGGTCAAAAACGCCTCGGTTGACGGCGGAGACTACGAGTTCCGCATCGCGGCGGGGGAGTTCGAGTCGTACGTCAGGTTTCAGTACGATCCCGGCAACGGCGAATGGAGCGTCACGAGGGACGGCAAAAAAACCGGCCTCCCCCAGGACACTATAAAGAGCGCGAACGGCGATCTCACCGCCGAGGACATAAGAAACGTCCTGTCGATGTATCCCGATCTCTACACCACGTTCGACGCGAGCGCCCAGCGTTTCGAGGTCGAGGCGGCCAATACGGATACGATGAGAGGGCATCTGCTGTCCATAACGGACGTGAGGGGCACGCTCGCTCAGGATCTGGGAATATCGAACAAGAATCCAGCCGTCGAGATAACCGTCACGGAGAGCGATTCTCTCACGACGATAGCGAACAAGATAAACTGCGCGTATCAGTCGGATCTCGTCTCCGCGGACAACCTGGCGGAATACGCCACAAACCCGCCGGGAACGGCGCCGGGAAGCGCGGAGGAATGGCTGCATGCCAATGTGATAAAGGAGCCGAACGGCTCGTACTACATAGCTCTCACGAGCAACGTGTCCGGCGAGGCGAACAGAATCAACGTGCTGCCCGGTTCCGTGTGCGGCGCCAACGGAGATTTTTCGATAGCGAAGCTGCTCGGTTTCGTCGACTCCAAGTCCATCGGCACGAGCTATATGCAGCTCAACTCCGACAGCAAGGCGGCAACCACTATTTTGCGTGATGACGTTTACGTCGACGACGCGTATTTCATCTACGACGGCAGGCACTATCTGTCGGAGAGCAACAGCTTCGCCGAGGCCCGAATCTTCAAGACTACCGACCGCAACGACAACCTCGTGGATTGGAACAACCCTATGGCTGACGAGCTGGGGAGGTTTGGAACCGGCATAAGGCTCAACCTCAACGGCCTCAATCACTTCTACGACCCATACGGTTTAACTTCGGGCAACCCTCCGACGATAATAAGGGTGGAGCCTCACCTAATAACGGGTGAGATTTTCGCGATGATGGAGTCCCGCGACGACATGGTGCTCGGCCTGGAGGATTATCTCGACAACATGGCCTACGAGCTGTCGATAGAGACGAACGCCATACACTACTCCGGCTTCGGAATAGGGACGAATATCGATACGACCGGGACGGCGTTCTTCGGTCACATAACGTCCCGCTACGGAGCGTCGCGAAACATGGCGATGAACAGCGCGGTAGAAAACGACCTGAGCCTTATCGCGAGCGGGCAGATGGCAGGCGGCGGCGATTTCGGACAGAACGCGGGAGTCGGGGGCAACAGCGCGACGCTTCGCATGGCCCAGCTGAAACAGCAGAGGATTTTGGACGATGGTTCGGTCGACTTCGACACATATTTTCTGCTCTTCGTCTCAGATTTGGGCTCGCAGGGATACAAGGCCAGTTATATGCTCGCGACCGAGCAGGGGGTATGCGACCAGATACAGTCTCAGCGCGACGCCGTCATGGGAGTGAGCACGGACGAGGAAATGCTCGACATAATCAAGTTTCAGCAGGGAGTAGGCGCGATGTCGCGCTACATGACGGCTTTGGACGATATGCTCGACCGCGTTATCAACGGTATGGGCGTATGATCGTAAAAAATATTTCTTCAGAAACGACCTTTGATAAAAAGGCTGGTGGAGTCCGATGACATACAGAGTTACGAACAGCATGATGCAATCCCTTCTGTTGAACGATATGCACGCGAATCTGGGAAAATTGCTCGATATACAGCAGCAGTTGTCGACCCAGAGGAAATATCAGTACGCCTCGCAGAACCCACACGCCGTGACAAAGGGCATGGGGCTCGAAACGATGATGTCCGAGACGGAGAAATATATCACCAATCTTCAGGACGCAGTCTCGTGGCTGAAGTTTACCGACGACGCGCTTGGCGATATGAACGACCTGTTCGTTCGAATCCGCGAGCTCGCCGTAAAGGGCGGGGACGGCGCGCTCGAAGGGGTGGACCGGGTGGCGATAGCCGAGGAACTGCGCCAGATCAAGGAAGCTCTGATGTCCATAGCCAACTCGACGATGAACGGCGAGTCTCTTTTCGCCGGGCTCAAGACGGACACGACGCCGTTTTCCATCGGCGCGAACGGCGACGTCCAATATAGCGGCAACAACTACGCCCTTCTGTGGGAGTTCGCCAGACAACTGACCGGCAAGGTCTCGATCACGGGGCGCGAGGTGTTCCCTCAAGACGAGGTCACAAACAGGCTGAAGGGCATAGAGGTTCCGCTCGATTTTGAATGGACGGGGCGCGGCGAGATACTCGAGTTCAACGTCGGCTCAACGACGGTTAAAGTCCGCATACCGGAGAAATGGACGGACGAGATCGCGAACGGCCAGACGGACTCATCGGACTACAACCGTTACCGCGACCCAGGCGAGCCCCTCGAGGGCTGGACGCTCGACGATATCGCGAATATGATCAACAGCAGCAAGGAGATGGGCGACGTCAGCAAGACGCTGAAGGCCACAGTCGTAAAGGATCTCGACCGGGGCGTGCAGTATCTCCAGATACAGAGCCATACGGGGGCGCCTGTCCGTCTTACCGGCTGGCCGGAGACCGATCCGATAAAAGTCGCGTCCGGGATAAAGGGCGCGGCCTACGGCGCCATAGGCAGAACCGCCGCCGCGGACGGCAGAATCGACGTTCGCTTCGGGGACAATCAGGTCTATACTGTCGACGTCGAGCAGGGAGAAACCCTCGCCGAAATAGCCGACAAGATAAACACCCAGCCGGACGGCAGGATATGGGCGTCGTACAAAAGCGACGGAACGAACGAGTGGATCGACTTCGTGGCGAAAAACCCGGACGACTACTTCAACATAGAGACGACCGGAGGCGCGACCCAGATCTTCGCCCCGGAGATGGCGACCGCCGTATCCGCTAAGGACGCCTCGTCGAATCAGGTTGTCTCGTCGAAAATATTCGACACGACATTGCCTTTTGAGTCTGTTTCAGATGGGGTCATAACGATCCGGCAGGGGCAGTACACATACAGGGTGCCCGTTACGGGCGTTTTGGGCGCCAGCGCCACGCAGGCCACCATCAGCGCCGCCGTCAATGCCGCCATGAATCACTATAAGACGGATCCGAGCGACCCCAATTACAATCCCGCGCTCGATATAACCGCGTCCGTCTCCGGAGGAGCGCTTGTTCTCTCGTCGCCGGGAGACGAGTTCAGCGTCACCGCCGAAGGGGGCCTCGCGCCGCTTTTCTCGGACGGAGTCAGCCTGTCGTCGAACTACAAGCCCGACAGCGACGGAAAGTATTCCATGGACACGGGAGTTATCCCATCCGGTTTCGTTCTCGATAC
>JAITOL010000153.1 GCA_031289955.1 Synergistaceae bacterium | reverse complement strand
TGGATGTAATGCTCCCAGGCCGTGATGGCATCGAGATACTCAAAGAGATCAGGGGCCGTTCCCAAATTCCCGTAATCATGCTGACGGCAAAAGGAGATCCCATAGACAGAGTGCTGGGGCTGGAATTTGGCGCGGATGACTATATATGCAAACCGTTCGTAATGCAAGAGCTGTCAGCCAGAATAAGAGCTGTGCTCAGGCGGACAAACACACTTCTCGAGGCGGCGGCCCAGGACGTTGTCTCCGTGGCCGATCTCGATATGGACTTGAAGTCTCACTCCGTAAAGGTCGACGGTCAGGTTATACCTCTCACTAACGTCGAATTCAGGATACTGGAAAACTTGCTCTCCTACGTTGGCGCTACAATATCTTCTGAAAAATTATCGATGAATGTATTGGGGCGAGGTCTCAGCCCATTCGATAGGAGTTTGAGCGTACACATCAGCAAATTGAGGCGCAAACTCGGAACGTATCCCTGTGGAAGCGAGAGGATCAAGACAATCCGGGGAGAGGGGTTTATGTATGTTTTCCCAGAATGACAAGCCATATACATTGCAATGACCGCCGCGTCTTTTCCCATTGAGATCATAAAATACCCCATCTTCCGGCCACAAAAAAGCGCTAAGTATTGTTGACCAAGCGTTAATAAATGTAAATATTTTTGCAATTAGACACTGGATACTTTAGCAACTGAGAGGAATCAAGAAAGGGATGCTGTTTTATGAAGATCAGATTCTCTCTTTTTGGGAAAGTCTACCTGACAATGCTGGCGGTGCTTTTCCTGCCCGTCGCGATTATTGCTTTGTTGGATCTATTCAGTGACGTAAGCGAACATATTCCTTCCGGAATAATTCAAAATTTGGAGTGGAGCGCGTCTAAAATTGCCGCTGAATCCGAAGCGATCGATGATGAACATATGGACTCCTGGCTTGCGGAGGTCAATGAAGAAAGCGGCTTGAAAATACATATAGAAAGAAATGGCGCCAGCTTCTTCTCTCCTGGTTCTGAATGGCTCGCTTCTTATGTCCAATCACCTGAACCCCATAAACAGGGGCAGCCAATAGTCTCATCGGCCTTTACGCACTCTGGGCGCACTAATGCGACGGTTGTGATGTACCCATTCGCCAATCGCCCGGATACTTTCAGACCACACAGGATACCTTTTCCTCTGTTCGCCGCCGTAATAATCTGCTTGATCCTCAGCTTTATACTTGTACGAAATTTTATAACGCCACTGCTTGAATTGAGTCGCATCACAAAGCAAATGCAAACAGGAGACTTATCTGTCCAAGTTAGCCCCAGAGTGACCGGGAGAAGCGACGAATTTGCGGACCTTGGGAGAAGTTTCAACGAAATGGCGAATCGGGTGGAAAATCTTTTGTCATCTCAAAAGAGGCTGTTGAGCGATATCTCTCACGAGATCCGTTCCCCGCTGCAATGCGTCGAAGTAGCATTGGCGCTTCTGCGTAAAGAGTGCCCTGTGGAAGCCATGAAATACATCGACAGGATCGAGTTTGAAATAGGCCGCATCGACGACATGGTTGAAGAACTGCTGATCCTGACCAGACTTGAGGAAATACCTGTAGGGCGCAGCGAAATCGTCGAACTCGATGAAATAATTCGCTCGATAGTGGACGAGGCCTCTTTTGCGTTCGATATTAAAAATGATAATATACATTTAAATCTACAAAATTTGTCGGTGATGGGAGACCCTGTTTTTTTGAGTCGTGCGTTCGGAAATGTGATATACAACGCTATTCGCTACACAACGCCTGACACGGCTATTGATATAAACGCGCGTCAGGATGGGGAATACACTGTTTTGACCGTCAGGGATCACGGACAAGGCGTTCCGGAGGACGAGCTCGATAAAATTTTCCTCCCGTACTACAGAACGGATAAAGCGAGGGTGAGGTCTCAAGGCGGGGTCGGCCTCGGGCTGGCGATATCAAAGCGGATAATAGAAAGCTACAAAGGCGGTATTTCAGCCTCAAACGCCCCGAGCGGCGGGTTGATTGTGACCATAACATGGCCCAAAGATACCATAACAAGTTAAAATAAACGGCGAGACAAATAAATACGTTTGGGAGGGGCATTATGACGCATGTAATGATCAATATTTATATCAGCGAAGAGAAAAACGCCGTTCCCACCGGGAAAGGCGGGTGGGATCAATGCCGGACGCCGGGATAGCGGAGGCGATTGCCTCGGAGACAGCTCTCCCCATAGCTGGGGTGCGGGCGGTTCTCGCGCTCTTTGAGGACGGCGGGACTGTTCCGTTTATCGCGCGCTACCGGAAGGAGACCACGGGGGGGCTCGACGAGGTGGCGATAATGGACATTCGCGACCGGAGCGCGGCCCTTGTGGAGTTGGGCAAGCGACGGACGGCCATTATGGCGTCGTGCGAGGAGCAGGATGTCCTCTCGGAGGCGCTCAAAAAATCCCTGGCCGGGGCCCGCACCATGGCGGAGCTGGAGGACCTTTATTTGCCATACAAGCCAAAACGCAGGACTAGGGCTATGATGGCGAAAGAGCGCGGGCTCGACGGGCTCGCTGTCTACATAATGAAGCAAAAAAACTCGGGCGCGCCGCTGTGGGATGTCGCTGTGAAGTACGTTTCGGAGGAAAATGGCGTCGAGTCCGTCGACGACGCAATCGCGGGCGCGAGGGACATAATAGCCGAATCGGCCAGCGAGCACGCGCCGACTCGCGGCAGGATGAGACGGCTGTACGCGAGGTCGACCGTCATATACGCGTCGGAGTCAAA
Organism: Synergistaceae bacterium; assembly: GCA_031289955.1. Classification (GTDB taxonomy): domain Bacteria; phylum Synergistota; class Synergistia; order Synergistales; family Synergistaceae; genus JAIRKI01. The sequence goes on along the minus strand of JAITOL010000153.1, from coordinate 90 downwards.
AAAAGCGCAAGGCGACGCCGGCAAGTACCGGGACTATTACGGCACTGAGACGAGCGTCCGTGGAGCACCGTCTCACAGGATACTCGCCCT
>JAITOL010000142.1 GCA_031289955.1 Synergistaceae bacterium | reverse complement strand
ACAACAAATGTACAAGTCAGGGTTCCTTCGGAATTGAAACAGGAGGCCGATTTTCTTTTTGAGAGTATGGGGATCGATACCGGCACGGCGATTCGAATTTTTTTGGCGCAGTCCGTGGGACGCCGCGCTCTTCCGTTTGATATGACGGAGCCCAGGGATATCAACGGCTACACGCCAGCACAGGCGAAAAGACTGCTACGCGCAAAGCGGCAGATTGAAACCGGAAATGGCCGCGTTCATGATCTCGTGGAAGACTAGAAAATATGCGTAAAGCCTGGTCTGATGAGGCGTGGAACGATTACGAATACTGGCAGGCACAGGACAGGAAGACACTGCAAAAAATCAACAAGCTCTTAAGGAGTATCGAGAGAGACGGAGAGCGTAAGGGCGAGGGCAAGCCCGAACCACTGAAAGGCGAATTGAGCGGATATTGCCGTCGCAAGATCGACGGCAAAAATTGTCTCGTCTATCGCGTTGTGGATGAGGGGATCGAGATTCTTGCTTGCAGAGACCACTACGAGGACAAATGAACAAAAAATATAAAATCAAGGGGCCGTTTTTACACAGCCCCTTCTCGTGGATATTTTATTATCGCGGTTTTTTACTTCGATGCGCTGTTCGCTACCCACTCCGCAAACTTCGTTGCGCACAGTTTCACGAAGTCTTTCGCCGGAGACGGAAGTTTGCCGCCCTCCAGCTCCTTGGGGAATGTGAAGTAACACTCGGGCTGGTTCAATAGCTTCAGGTCGAGGAACGACAGCACGAGTCTCAGCTGGCTCTGGGCGCCGAACGTTCCTATCGCGCCCGGGCTTGTGCCTATGATGTAGGCGGGTTTTCCTGTCCAGAGGTTATGGCCGTATGGGCGCGACGCCCAGTCTATGGCGTTTTTCAGCACGCCGGGGAACGAACGGTTGTACTCGGGAGTCACGAACAACGCTCCGTCGCTCGCGGCCACTCTGTTCTTGAAATCTACGGCGACCGCTGGAGGATTGTTTTCGATGTCCTGAGAGTAAAACGGCAGCGCCTTGATGTCGAACTGGTCGAACTCGAGCGCCGAGGCCGCCTCTTTCTTGAAAAAATCGAACAGCTTCTGATTGAGCGAATTCATGCTGATACCGCCGACAAGGACGATGATTTTATGTTTTGACAAAGGAATCTCCCCTTTCTGAAGTAAATGTATCGTTACAATTATCCTCGTACTATTTTAAAATAATAGCACAAAATGCTTACTAATTAAGCAAGTTTTTTTGCCGAGACTCATAATAATTTATATTGTAATTAATTGTTATTTTGTGCTAAAGTGACAGTGAATTACGTAATCGCTCTGTTGGAGGCGCGAAGTTTAATATGAAAAAGATATTGAACATTGGATCGATCAATATCGACTATGTTTATGGCGTGAGGCATTTTGTCCGCCCGGGAGAGACCATTTCCTCCGTGTCGCTGAACGTGTTTCCCGGCGGAAAGGGCTTGAACCAGTCGGTCGCGCTCTCCCGCGCCGGAGGGAGCGTCTATCACGCCGGCAAAACCGGACCGGACGGGGGCGGCATGATCGAGGTGATGCGAGACGCCGGGGTCGACGTGTCCCTGGTGGAGACGACGGGCAGCGCGACGGGACACGCGATAATACAGGTGAATTCGTCGGGCGAGAACTGCATCATACTCCATCCCGGGGCGAACCACGAGCTCGACGACGCGTTCGTCGGCCGCGCTATGGACGCCTTCGGCGAGGGCGATTTCATAGTGTTGCAGAACGAAGTGAACGACATGCCTCATATCCTGAAATCAGCCCGCTCGCGACGTCTGCGGATTGTGTTCAACCTGGCCCCGTTCGGGCCGGAGATAAAGGATTATCCCCTGGAGCTCGTCGATTATTTTCTCGTGAACGAGACGGAGGGGCGGGAGCTGTCCGGGAAATCGGCGCCGGAGGACATACTGGGCGAAATGATGGCTATGTTCCCATCATCGGCGGTGCTGCTGACGATAGGCCGCGACGGCGCGCTTTATCGCGACGCCGGCACGACGATCACCCGCGGCATATACGAAGTGCCGGTGGTCGATACGACCGCGGCGGGAGACACGTTCACGGGATACTTCGTCAGTTCGGTCGCGGACGGCATACCGGTATCGGAGGCATTGCGAAGGGCGTCGGTCGCCTCATCGATAGCCGTGTCCCGGAAGGGAGCGTCATCGTCAGTGCCGACGCTGTCCGAGACGCTGGCCGCCGATTTGAAGTATCTGCCGCCCCGATAAAGCCTCAAACCGCGGCGGCGAAAGATTGTGGCGTCAAAGGGAGCTATGTCCAGGAACCGAATATATCACAGCAGATTCGCGATCGCGCGTAAGGGCGCAAACGAGATGACGCGTCCGCGCGTCATGAAGTTGATGGAGTCAGCCGTCTCAAACCCCCTCGTCCTCGTGGTGGCGGGCGCAGGTTACGGCAAGACGCGGGCCGTGCACTCATTCCTCCGGAATTATGACGCGTTGACGACATGGGTGCAGCTCTCCGAGCGCGACAATATCGGGTTGCGCTTCTGGGAAAATTTCATCCATACTGTGTCGCTCTACAACGATGACGTGGCCGCCAGGCTGGAGGAGTGCGGATTTCCGGATACCGATGAGAAGTTCGCGAGATTCGTCACGATACCGGAGGACAAAATATCCAGCAGCGGGAGATACGTGATGGTCTTCGACGATTTTCACCTCATCAGCGACCGGTCGGTATTGCGTTTTATCGAAATGTCGGTAAACATGCTTTTCCCCAATTTCACAACGATAATCATATCTAGGACCGAACCAGACATAAACGCGATCGGCCTCCTATCGAAGGGGTACGTCGTCAGAATCAGCGAAGACGAGCTCCGTTTCACCGAAAAAGAGACGGACGAGTATCTCGGGACGCTCGGCATAAACCTGTCCGCGCAGAGCTCGGCCGCCGTTTACGAGGACACTGGCGGCTGGGCGTTCGCGGTGAGCCTCATGGGGCTTTCGCTGCAAAAGGACAAGGGATACGAGAGTTACTCGAGATCGGCCATGAAACTCAACATATTCAAGCTGATCGAACATGAGGTGTTTCTCCACATGTCGGAGAGGCTGCGTCGTTTCATGATAAGAGTATCGCTCATAGATCACCTGTCGTCGGAGCTTATAAGGATACTGGCTCATGACGATTCCCTGGTGGAGGAGATGACAGGCCTCAATTCTTTCGTCAGGTATGACGCTTATCTCGACGCGTATCTCATTCATCACCTGTTTCTGGCCTTTCTCCGGCAAAAGCGGGATTCGCTGACGGATGACGAGAGGCGCGACACGTACGTAAAAGCGGCGCAGTGGTGCGAGATGAACGACTACAAATTCGACGCCATAACGTATTACGAACGCGCCGGCAATTACAACGCGATCATCAATATCATATCGAACGTCTCCGTAGCCGCGCCGCGCGATCTGGCGAAATTCGCCCTCGGCATATACGAGAATTCGCCCAGGGAACATCTGGTGGAACACGCGAAATTTCACACTCATCACATAAGGCTCCTGATAAGCCTGGGGCGTTTGGATGAGGCATTGGCGGAGGCTAATGACAAAGTGAGGTGTTTCGCGGACCTGCCGCCGAACGAGTACAACAATCGCGTCCTGTGCGGAGCGTATCGCGCCATCTGCCTCATCGGATGGCTGGCGCTGCCATCGACCGACAGGTGCGATTTCGACGTATCCATGGAACGGTCGAATCACTATTACAAACTGAGTCCGTTCACCATGAACGCCGTCATGAACAGTTGTCATGTCGGACCGTGGGCTTCGATGGTCGGCACGCCGCGAGCGGGCGCGATGGAGGAGTATATAAACGCGCTCGAACGGATGGTTCCCTACTCTGTGAACGCTTTCAACGGCAGCATGTACGGGCTGGACGATCTGGCCAGGGGGGAATTGTTCTTTTTCAGGGGCGATCTGAAAAACGCGGCCAAGTTCGCGGCGATCGCGTATCACAAGGCAATTGAGCTGGGGCAGTACGAGGTGAGAAACAGAGCTGTGTTCTATATGCTGCGGATCCGCGTGGCCCAGGGCGACATGTCCGGGATAAGGACGGCTTTGGAGAACCTGAGCGCGCAGCTCGAAATACATGAATATTACTATCGCTATCCGACTTACGACATAGCGACGAGCTGGTACTATTCCCTTCTGGGCGTGCCGCGGCACACGGCCGCGTGGCTTGGCGAAAATTTCGCCGAGACCTCCTTCGACTCGCTCCTGGCGGATTTCGCGAAACTGGTGAAAGCGAAGATGTTATGCGCGCTTGGCCGTTATCACGAGCTTTTGTCGTTCATAGGCCTCGGGCATGCCCCGAACAGTGTGCTTTTCGGCAGGGTGGAGATAAAGGCGATGGAGGCGGTGGCCCTCTATCAGACCGACGAAAGGAAATCGGCGTTCGCGGCGTTGGAGGAAGCGTACGAAACGGCGTATACCAACGAACTCGTCATGCCGTTCATCGAGCTGGGCAAGGAGATGCGGTCGCTCGTCTCGGCCGCGTCAAAGAGTGACGATTGCAAAATACCCGGAAAATGGCTCGATCTGATAGGCGGAAAATCGGCGGCATACGCCAGAAAAGTCGCGTTCGTCATATCGGAATACAGAAAAGAGAACAACCTCGACGAGGCCGTGAAACTTTCCCGCAGGGAGACGGAAGTTTTAAGCGACCTCTATCAGGGGTTTTCGAGGTCCGAGATAGCGGCAAACCGCAACCTGTCGATAAACACCGTCAAATCCGTCCTGAACATGGTGTACGCGAAACTGGGCGCGGATAACGTCGCGGACGCCATCCGCCTCGCCCTAGAGAAAAACCTGATCTGAGGAACCTCGCCTCGTCTTACAGTATGAACTTTAGCCAGGGGCGGACGCTTCGTATTGTGTCCTCGTAACCCTGATTGATCCACGAACGTATCTTTTTCGGCTGGAACGAGATGATGTCGAAAACCTCCGGCAGCACGGGCGTCCGGTCGATCTTCTCATAACGTTCTATCTCTATGATGGCGGCCGTCTCGTGTTTCTGTTTGCTCCACGCGCTGCGGTCGCTCAGATGCGTCACTATGATTGGGTTGCAGCCGGCGTCTATCAGAGGCACGAGAGGCGTGTTGCCCCTCGACGCGTCCAGCCCGCCGATACCGCCGTCGACGTATTTTTCACCGTCTATCTCCTGGGCCGCAAGCAGGAACGGTATCGCGGACGACGCCAGGAGCGCCCTGTGCTGATCTTCCGGAGGCAGCGACTGCACGTGCAAAAATTCGGACTCGGGGTTTTTCTTTATCCGAAGAGTCGCCAGGCCCGCGCCGAGTATGGTCTCAAGTATGTTCCTGTTCGGAAAGACCGAGACGTAAAGCGGTATTCCCGTCGATAACTGCTCGACCGATACATATTCGGACACGAGTTTTCTTATGCGCGAATTGTCGACCAAAGCCCCCGTTTCCGGCGACCGTATGGACGGCAGCAGATTGTGCGCGACTTCTTTCGCCAGGCGGGCCGTGTAACGCAGGTCGTCGCTCAGGCGAAACCCGGCCGCCTCCAGGAGTCGGATCGACGTAGGTATCTTGTCTCCCAGCGGCGGATCGTCGGCGATCGCGTCCCACAGGTTTGCGAGCCTGCTCACGGCATCCCCGAGCGACGACGACGAAGCCGCCACCGCTCCGTTCAGCGCTCCTATGCTCGCCCCCGATATGGCGGCGATGGGGACTTCCATCTCGGCCATCGCCTTTATAATTCCGACCTGATACGCGCCCTTGGCGCCGCCGCCGGATAACACGAGCCCTATTGAGGATTTGCCGCCGTCCATCGTCACATCTCCGCAGTGTCAGAATTTTTTACGTAATCACAATATTTATTATATAACCTAATGATATATAATTTTCATAACGGCTTTACGCCGTACATTTCGCAAGGAGGAATGATTATGAGACATAGGTTTTTGAAAAAAATGACCGCGCTTATCGTGGCAGTTTTATTCGCGCTGATGCCGGCGGTCGGCGTGACACGCGCCGATGCCAAGGCTTACCCGCCCTTCAAGGGCGGTCCCGGCGGACTCGTCGTTTCCAGTCACAGGCTGGCCGACGCGATAGGGCAGGAGATACTCGACAAAGGCGGCAACGCCGTCGACGCGGCGGTAGCTGTGGGATACGCCCTCGCGGTCGTGCTTCCTGCCGCCGGCAACCTCGGCGGAGGCGGGTTTGCGATAATCCACAACGCGGGCAAGGATACGGTCGCCATCGACTTCCGCGAGAAAGCCCCCCTCGCGGCAACGCGCGACATGTACCTCGACAGCGACGGCAACGTCATACCGGACGCGAGCACCGTCGGCTACAAAGCCGCCGGAGTGCCGGGAACCGTCATGGGACTCAACGCCATGCTCGCCAAGTATGGCACGAAACCGCTCGCCGAAATAATAGCTCCCTCGATCAAGCTGGCCGAAGAGGGTTTCGAGACCAATATCTTCGGCGAAATAACGATGGCGGACTACGCGAAAAGGTTCTCGCTGTTCGAGTCGTCGAAAAAATATTTCCTCAAGCCCGATGGGACGACTTATAAAGAGGGTGAGCTGTTCGTCCAGAAAGACCTCGCCGAGGTCTTGAAGCGCGTAGCGTCCGACGGTGACGGTGGATTTTACAAGGGCGCAACCGCGAAGCTCATCGCCGACGACATGGCGAAAAACGGCGGTCTCATCACTCTGGAAGATCTCGAAAAATACAACATCGCCTGGCGCGAACCGATCAAAGGCACGTACCGCGGATACGACATAGTCTCCATGAGTCCGCCCAGTTCCGGAGGGACGCATCTCATACAGATATTGAACGTGATGGAGAACGCGAACATCGGCGAACTGGGATTTGCGTCCTCGGAAACGCTGCATATCACGGCGGAGGCTATGCGTTACGCGTACGCCGACCGCTCGGAGTACATGGGCGACCCCGACTTCGTGAAGGTTCCGGTCGATCAGCTCACGTCGAAAGAATACGCGAAATCCATATACGACAAAATAGTCGCAGCCAAGGGCGCGACCCCCAGTTCGGAGGTCAAACCCGGACTGTCGGCGATAAAAGAGGGCTCCAGCACGACGCACTATTCCGTGGTTGACAAAAACGGCAACGCGGTCTCCGTCACCTACACGATCAACGACTGGTACGGAAGCGGCGCGGCTGTCATGGGCGCTGGTTTCCTCCTCAACAACGAGATGGACGACTTCGCCGCTAAGGCGGGAGTCCCGAACATCTACGGGCTGGTCGGCAGTGACGCCAACTCCATAGCTCCTGAAAAACGCCCACTGAGCTCCATGTCGCCGTCACTGGTCCTGAAGGACGGGAAATTGTTCATGGTCGCCGGCAGTCCGGGCGGATCGAGGATCATCACGACGACTCTACAGGTCGTCTCGAACGTCATCGACCACGGGATGGACATCAGCGAGGCTATCGAAGCTCCGAGAATCCACATGCAGTGGCTGCCCGACGAACTGAGGTGTGAGGAATTCGGCATCACGAAGGATGTCGCCGATAAGCTCACCGCAATGGGATACAAAGTGTCGATACAGGGGCCGATGGGCGACGTAAACGGCATCCTGGTCGACCCGGAGACCGGAGCGATTTACGGCTCCCACGACCCGAGAAGGGAGTTCTGATTCAAGCGCCGCGAAGATTGAATTTAGGGAACCGCTGATTTAATAACCTTCGGCTACAATGGCGTCTATTTGCCCTACCTCTTCACGTTTGTCGGAAAAATGATCCTCAACGTAGCACTGCTACGCCTGCGGTCATTTTTCCGTCAACCGCTTCGATGTAGAACGAATAAGCGTCATTTCGCACAAAGAACATTAAATCAGCGATTCCTTAGATATTGAATACAGAGTTATCAGGGAATCACGGGATAGAATTCATTCATCCCGCGATTCTCATTTTTATCGTTTTACCGCGCTATGCGCCCATTACCTCGACATGAAAACGCGAAATGCTCTGGCTAGACGCGTCATTCCCTCGTCGATAGAGTCGGAGGATACTTTGGCGTATGACATGCGAAACGATCCGTCGCCCGATGCCTCCTCGCCTGAGGGATAGAAAGCGGTTCCCGGTATTATCCCTATTTTCTCCTCTTTTACGGCATAGTGAGCAAATTTTCTGGCGCTCATGCCCGCCGGCATATTTCCCCATATGAAAAACCCGCCTGCCGGTCTGTTGGTTTTGATGCCAAGCGGCGTCAGGTGTTTTTCTATGGAGTCGAGCATCACTCCGCGACGCCCGCGGTATTCCGCGCGAAGAGCCTCCACCCTTCCGGCGAAATCCACTTCGGAGAGGTAATGCCATATCCCCTTCTGGATGGCCAGAGGTCTCCCCAAGCCGGAGCTTATGCGAAGCGTACAAAAAATATCTATGAGCGCGTCGGGTATCACAGCCCATCCCGCGCGGAGGCCCGGCGCTATTATCTTCGAAAAGCTGCTGCAATGAATGACGCGTTTGTCGTCGCCCGCAAGCTTAATGTAGCTTGTCAGCGGACAACCGTCATAGCTCAGGTAGTGATACGGGTCATCCTCGACCAATGCCACGTCGCTGTCTCTCAATATTTCAAGTATTTTCAATCTGCGGTCAAGAGGCGTCGTTCGCCCGCTCGGGTTTTGAAAATTCGGTATCGTATAAAGGAATCTGGCTTTGCGAGAGGAAACAACGCGGGCAAGTTCGTCGGGAATTATCCCATCGTCGTCCGAGGCTATCGAGACGCATACCGCGCCTTGTTTTCGAAAAGTCAGCAGGCTCTCGGTGTAGGTTGGGCTTTCCACGAGAACCAGCGCGCCCGGGTCGACGAGCGCTTCCGTGACCAGACTCATTGCCTCTCCTCCGCCATTGGTGATGATGATGTTCGCGGCGTCTGCCCAGGCGGGCAGCATGTCGTCCGCCGACATACGTCCGGCTATCCATTCGCGAAGTTCCATCAGCCCGAATTCGTCGTGATGATATCCCCACACATCGGAGTCGCCGAACGCTTTCGTCATGGCGTCCCTGATCTGTTCTTTAGGAAACATGTCCGCCGAAGGCTCCCCCGCGCCGAACGACAGAGCCCCGTTTTCGAGAACGAGCGATATCATCTCGCCTATCTCGGATATCCCCATCCGCTCCCTTGCCATCGTGCTGACCTGCTCCCTGAAGGCGAAATCCGCCTGTTTTTTCCGCATTTCGCTCATGAACCGCCACTCTCCTTAAAAGTATGTAATGCACTTCCGAACATATCATAGTTCACAAACTCTTTTCCAATGCTTTTTGTTCAAAAAACACTTTCCAATGATATACTATTTTACAGGTTTTAATGGCGAACCTTCCCCATCCATTATACAAAAACACAAAACAAAAGGAGATGTGAAAATGGACAGTACGAAACAGAATTATTCAACAGGACAAATAATGAAGTTCATTATCCCCTCATTGCTCGCCGCTATCGCGTTCGTCATGCCAATACCGCAGGCGGATACCTTCAACACCATCCTTGGTATGCTCATAGATTGGGGCAAGGCTGTGCTGAAGGATTACCTGCCGGCGGCGGCCATGGTCTTCGTCGTGTTGAGCGCTATAGTCACGTTGATAGCGGTGACCGCGAAACCGAAGTTCATACAGGACAGCGAATTTTTGCGCGATCTCTTCATTGTCTCGCCGTTCTGGCTCATATCGCGTATTGTGGGCGGCGTTTTTTACATCGTTATATTCTACAAGATAGGCCCCGAGTTGATATGGAACATGGACAACGGAGGAACGCCCGGTATAGTGCTCGCCCCCGCCCTTTTGATCATATTCCTGATACTGGCCGGTTTCGTCCCCTTTCTGACTGACTACGGACTTATGGAGTTTGTGGGGACGTTTGCCAGGCCGATCATGCGTCCTCTCTTCAGACTGCCGGGGAGAGCGGCGGTGGATTGCATCGCCTCTTGGATCGGGTCGAGTTCGGTCGCGGTCGTCATCACCACGAAGGTTCACGATCAAGGTTACTACACGGACAGAGAGGGCGCTGTCATTTCGACGACGTTCTCCGTCATAAGCATAGCCTACATCTACGTCATGGCCGATTTCGTGAAGCTCCCTCACATGTATTTTCAGATACTCCTGTCGGTTTATGCCGTGACTTTTTTGCTCGCGCTGATAATGCCGAGGATATGGCCCCTTTCGAGCATACCCGACACGTATTCCGGCAAGGCCGGCAAGCAGCGCGTGGGCGACGACATACCGGAGGGGACTACCCTCGGCGGGTGGGCGTTCAAACTGGCGGTCGAGCGCGCGGCGGCGCAGACGCCGGGAGCGACGGTGGCCGGCATAGGCAAGACCCTCGTATCTCTTGTGGTCAGCACAATGCCGCTCGTCATCTCGTGGGGAACCATTGCGCTGATCATCGCCAACAGCACCCCGATATTCCAGTGGATAGCGACGCCCTTCACATGGCTGCTCAACCTGATGCAAATTCCGGAGGCCTCCGAGGTAGGAACGGCGTTCGTTTTGAGCTATGCCGACCAGTTCCTCGCCGGCGTGGTGGGAGCGAGCACCCAGAGCGACGCGGCCCGTTTCATGTGCGCGGGGATATCCGCTACCGGGCTGATATACATGACGGAGGTTGGAGTCCTGATACTCAACTCGTCCATCCCTCTGAACTTCGTGAAGCTCACGGTCATCTACATAATCCGCGCCCTGCTCACCATCTTATTCCTGTCTCCGTTCGCGTGGTACTTCGCGATGTAGCCGAAACCCAGGCCGCCTGATATTTTTATAGCACGCTGGCTATATCCGGCAGGCCATACCTGACCGCCAACTCGGAAAAAAGCCAGCCA